>CALGFH010000055.1 GCA_937881255.1 uncultured Actinomycetes bacterium | reverse complement strand
TGGAACCCGAGGCCGGCCAGACCCTGCTGGCCGCCCTGGAACCGTTGGCCCGCCCCAGCGACGCCCACGACACCAGGAGCGGGAGCCAACGTAATGCTGATGCCCTGTGCGAGTTGGCCCGCCGCCACCTGGAGGGCGGCCGGCTGCCTCAGGTAAGCGGGGTCCGCCCGCAGCTGACCGTGACGGTGGACCTGGACAGCCTCCTGGGCCACCCCGGCTCGGTGGGTGGCGAGGTCGGCTGGGCGGGACCCCTGGACCCCGAGGCCTGTCGGCGGCTGGCCTGTGATGGGGCGGTGACCCGGGTCCTGGTCACCCGCCAGCACCCTGGCCACCCCAGCGATCCCGACCAGCCCAGCCATCACCAGCGCGGGCATCCCGACCATCGCGACCCCGGGTCCGGCACCAAGCCACCACCGGTACCCGAAGATCCCAACCCCATCCAGGGGCTGCAAGGGCGACTGCGGGCCGCCACCGCCCTGTTGCCCCCGACCCTGGGTGGCGCCCCGACCCAGCCGCTGGAGGTCGGCCGGACCACCCGAGTCATCCAACCCGCCCAACGCGCCGCCCTGGCCGTCCGCGACGGCGGCTGTGTCTTCCCCGACTGTGCCCGCCCCCTGGCCTGGTGCGAGGCGCATCATCTGCGCCACTGGCTCCATGGCGGCCCCACCGACCTGGCCAATCTGGCCTTGTTGTGCCGCGCCCACCACCGAGCGGTCCATGAGGGCGGCTGGCAACTGGTCCGACAACCTGATGGCCGGCTGCTCGCCACGCCACCGCCCCAGCGACATCCCAGCGCCCGGCGACATCACAGCGCCGCCTGAACCGACCGGCAGGTCGGTGTCACCCTCGCGCGCCAGAACAGCCCGGACCCCCGCGCCAGGCAACCGCATGGGGCCCGAGCACCCCTCGACACCCGAGCCAGGCGAGCAAGCGGGTCCGAGCACCCCGAACCCCCGAGCCAGGCGACTACATGGGGCCCGAACAGCTCGACCCACCGTGTCAGCTACCTGCAAGGCGTCCGATAGCCAGGCCCCGACCCACCGTGCCACCCAGCGGCACAGGGCCCAAAACGGCCCCACCCGACCCACCGTGCCACCCAGCGGCACAGGGCCCAACCGGACCCCGGGCCTTCCCTGACCCGCTATCGGCGCTTCTTGAGCACCCCGAAGATCGAGCGTTGGATCTCGCGGCCGGCGGGGGTGTTCATGAAGCGGAGGGCCATCTTGCCGACTTGGATCAGGTCGTGGGTGTCGACGCCGCCCTTGGGGGCCGGGGACCAGCGGGTGGGCTCGCGGTCGCGGGCGGGGGCGGCCTTGGGTGGGGGGATCGGCTTGTCGGCCTCGGCCTGGTGGAGGCGGGCGGTGAGGCGCTCGTAGGCGCTGTCGGGGTCGACCAGCTGGCCGTAGCGGGCGTGGATGGCGGAGCCGGCGATGGCGGCCTGGATGGTGGCCGGGTCGGCCGGGGCCATGCGGGACTGGGGCGGGTAGAGACGGGTCCAGGCGACCGGCGTGGGGACGCCGGCGGGGGACAGGACGGTCACCACCGCCTCGCCGACCCCGAGGGAGGTGAGGGCCGAGTCGAGGTCGTAGACCTCGGTCATCGGGTAGGTCTGGACCGTCTTGTCGATCGCGGCCGCGTCCTTGGGGGTGATCGCCCGCAGGGCGTGCTGGACGCGGTTGCCGAGCTGGGCCAGGACCTCGTCGGGCAGGTCCTGGGGGAGCTGGGTGATGAAGAACACCCCGACCCCCTTGGAGCGGATCAGGCGCACCGTCCGCTGCACCTGCTCCACGAACGCCTTGGAGGCGCCGTCGAACAGCAGGTGGGCCTCGTCGAAGAAGAACACCAGCTTGGGCTTGTCGAGGTCGCCGACCTCGGGCAGGGTCTCGAACAGCTCGGCCAGCAGCCACATCATGAAGGTCGAGAACACCCGCGGCCGGTCGGCCACGTCGGCCAGCTCCAGCAGGGTCACCATGCCCTTGCCGGCGGCGTCGGTGCGGAGCAGGTCGTTGACGTCGAAGGCGGGCTCGCCGAACAGCCCGGCCACGCCCTGCTCCTCCAGCTCGACCAGCTTGCGCAGCAGCACCCCCAGGGTCGGCTTGGCCACCCCGCCCAGCTCGGCCACGGCCTTCTGGCCCTCGTCGGTGCCGAGGAACTTCAGCACCTCGCGCAGGTCCTTGAGGTCGACCAGGAGCAGGCCGCCCGAGTCGGCGTAGTGGAAGACCAGGCTGAGCACGCTCGTCTGGACGTCGTTCAGGTCCAGCACCTTGGCCAGCAGGGGCGCCCCGAACTCCGACACCGAGGCCCGCACCGGCACCCCCTTGGCCGGGTCGCCGGACAGGGTCAGCAGCTCCACCGGGGAGGGGTGCGGGTCCCAGGGGGCCTTGAGCTGCTCGATGCGGGCCGTGACCTTGTCGTTGGCCTCGCCGGGCTCGGCCATGCCGGACACGTCGCCCTTCATGTCGGCCACGAAGCAGGGCACGCCGGCGTCCGAGAGCCGCCCGGCCAGGCCCTGGACGGTCTTGGTCTTGCCGGTCCCGGTGGCCCCGGCGACCAGCCCGTGCCGGTTCAGCATGGCCAGCGGCACGGCCACCTCGAAGCCGGTGTTGACCTCCTCGCCCTTGACCGCCCGGCCCAGCCCGACCGCCGGCTCGGCGAACCCGTAGCCGGCGGCCAGCCCGGCAAGCCCTTCGTCCATCCACCCCTCCTCGACGCCGACCCAGGACCGCTGTTCTATAGGATGAGCGGCGTGACCGCACCTCTGCCATCGCCGTCTCCGGGGGAGGCCCGGCTGCCCTTCGGGCCGCCGTTCCTGATCGCCGACCCGGCCGCCGCCCGCCGCGACCTGACCGTGCTGCGCCGGGCCCTGGCCGCCTCGGGCGTGGTCGCCGAGGCGGCGGTGGCCCGGCCGGTCGGGCGGGTCACGGCGATCGCGGCCCGGGCGCTGGAGGACGGCCACCGGCTGCTGGTCGCGGTCGGCTCCGACCGGGTCGTCCATGCCGTGCTGCGGGCCCTGGTCCACCCGACCGGGCCCCGCTGGCCGGAGGCGGTCCTGGGGCTGGCCGGCCTCGGCCGCCAGGACCTGTCGGCCACCTTCGGCCTGCCCGACGACCCGGCCAAGGCGGCCCGCCACCTGCTCGGGGCCAACCTGTTCCAGGTCGACGTGGGCCGGGCCCGCTGGCGGGGGCCGGACGGCAGCGAGCGGGTCGGGGTGTTCGCCAACACGGCCGAGCTCGGCTACCCGGCCGAGGTGTCGGCCCGGGCCCCGGCGGGCCCGGTCGGGGGAGCCTGGGGGGCCGCCGGGATCGTCCCCCAGTTCGCCGGGCGGGCGGGCCGGTTCGCGGCCGCCGTGGGCGGCCTGGCCGCCACCCGCTCCAGCCCGGCCCGCCTGGAGGTCGACCACACCGCCGTCGACCTGCGCCTGGCCGGGCTGGTGGTGGCCAACGGCCAGTTCTCGATGGGGCGGATGAAGGTCGCCCCCCGGGCCCTGCCCGACGACGGCCGCCTGTCGGTGATGGCCTTCCAGGGCGAGCCCCTCGGCATCTACGCCCGCTCCAAGGACCTCTACTACGGCCTCCACGTGCCCCACCCGTCGGTCCGCGAGTACCAGTCGCGCCGGGTCGCCGTCGACACCGCCGAGCCGATGGCCCTGGTCCTGGACGGATGGCGGGCCGCCGGTGGCCCCCCGGTTCGCTTCGACGTCCTCGAGCAGGCCCTGCGGGTCAAGGTCTGACCGGAGGTAGGATTGCCCCTATGACGACAATCCCCAGCTGGGCCCGGGCCGAACGTCTCGCCAGGGCGCGCAAGGAGCAGGGCGAGCGGGGGGTCGACGCGCTGCTGCTGGGGCCGTCGGCCGACCTGGCCTACCTGACCGGCTACCACCCGCCGCACCTGGAGCGGCTGACCCTGCTGGTGGTGCCGGCGGCCGGGGACGCGCGGCTGGTGGTGCCGGCCCTGGAGGCGCCGCTGGCCCGCGACCAGCTGGGCGAGCTCGAGATCGAGGTGGCCGCCTGGCCGGAGACCGCCGACCCGGTCCGGCTGGTGGTCGACGCGCTGGCCGCGGCCGGGGCCACCGGCGGGCGGCTGGGCGCCGGCGACCAGCTGTGGAGCACCTTCCTGCTGCGGCTCCAGGCGGCGCTGCCGGCGGCCGGCTTCGTTCCCGCCTCGACCGTCACCCGGCAGCTGCGGATGCGCAAGGACCCCGAGGAGCTGGAGGCCCTGGCCCGGGTGGCGGCGGCCATCGACGGGGTGGTCGAGGGCCTGGACGGGCTGCGCTGGGCCGGGCGCAGCGAGCAGGAGCTGGCCAGGGACATCGAGGAGGCGATCCGCGACACCCACGACAAGTTCTGCTTCGCCATCGTCGCCTCCGGCCCCAACGCGGCCAGCCCCCACCACGGGGCCACCGGGCGGGTCATCCAGCCCGGCGACCCGGTGGTGGTCGACATCGGCGGCCGGCTCGGCGGCTACTGCTCCGACACCACCAGGACCCTGGTCGTGGGGGAGCCGCCGCCCGGCTTCGGTGAGCTGTACGCGCTGCTGCACGCGGCCCAGCTGGCCGGCTGCGCCGCCGTCCGGCCCGGGGTCCCGGCGTCGGCGGTCGACGCCGCCTGCCGCGACCCGATCACCGCCGCCGGCCACGGCGAGCTGTTCCTGCACCGCACCGGCCACGGGATCGGCCTGGAGGAGCACGAGGACCCATACATCGTGGCCGGCAACGACGAGCCGCTGGAGCCCGGCATGGCCTTCTCGGTCGAGCCCGGCATCTACCCCCGCGGCCACTACGGGGCCCGGATCGAGGACATCGTGGTCTGCACCGACGACGGCGGCCGCCGCCTCAACAAGACCTCGCGCGACCTGCGGATCGTGAGCTAGGCACCATGGGCGGGGGCAGGCAGGCATGGTGCCCGCGCTGTGACGAGGTCCGGGCGGCCCGGCCGGGAGCCGCCTGCACGGTGTGCGAGCGCCAGCTGCTGGCCGTGCCCCCGGCCCGGCCCGGCCAGCCCCTGCCGGGGCGGGGCCAGCGGGTGGCCAGGCGGCTGCTGGCGCTGGCCCCGGCGGCGGCCGCGGCCGGGGTCGCGCTGCTGGTCCTGGCCGTGGTGGCCAGCGCCTTCGCCGCCGGGCGGCTCAGCCGGACCACCCCGTCGGCCCCGGCGGCGGCCCCGGCCACCACCGCGCCCGGCTTCCTCGACGAGGGGCCGGAGACGGGCCGCCGCGAGTTCGGCTGGGAGGACCGCGACAGCGAGCTCACCGTCGAGCTGCGCAGCCTCACCGTCGGCACCGGCTTCACCCGGCTGGAGCTGCACGTCGACGGGGTCCGGCGGGGCCGTGAGATCAGCGCCCTGGAGGGCCTCCGGATCCGCGACGCCGACGGCAAGGACCTGCTGCTGGGAGGCGAGCTGGCCAGGATCGCCACCGCCGCCAGCCGGCCGTCCCCCGGCGGCGGCATCGACACCGAGGTCGTGCTCGAACGGCCGCTCGACCCCCAGGCGGTGGCCGCCGTCGAGCTGCGCGGGCTGACCGTGGCCAGGGGGATCCAGGAGCGGATCGGCGGCACCCTGGTCGACCAGGAGCTCCGCAACCGGGCGGCCGACAACTTCGACGACACCGTCTGGCTGGCCAGGCGCCAGGGCTGCCCCGGCTGCCAGCTCGACGTGGCCTGCGAGGACTGCACCGGCGTCCGGGTGGCCGGCTGGGCCTACCGCCGCGGCCGGGTGACGATCGCCGTCGAGGCCCTCGACCAGGTCGAGCAGACCGCCCTCAACCCCTCGCGGCGCCGGGTGCTGGTCACCGACGACGGCGGCCTGTCCGAGCTCCCGGCCTGGATCGACGGGTCGGGCGGTTCGGCCGTGATCACGGTCGCGGCCGACCTGCTGGCCGCGGTCCGCTACGGCGACCCGGACGACGAGGAGCCGATGGCCTTCAACGTCGTCATCCAGGCCCAGGCCGAGGAGGTCGTCCGCGGCACCTGGGCCATCACCTCGGCGGTCCGCTGATGCGCGCCTGGTGCCCCCGCTGCGACGCCGTCCGGCCGGGCGAGACCGTCTGCCCGGCCTGCCAGACCACCCTGGCCACCCTCGACGACACCACCCAGGACCCCCAGCAGCCCGGCCTGCCGCCGCCCGACCCGGCCCCGGCCCCGCCGGCCCCGCCCCGGCTGCGGATCGCCCTGGCCGCGGCCACCGTGGTCGTGGCCGGCCTGGCCTTCGTGGCCGGGCGCAGCATCGCCCGCCCGGACGCCCCGGCGGCCGCCCCCGCCCCGGCGACCTCGACCACCGCCCCCGAGCCGGGCGCCGACCGGCGCCAGCTGGGCTGGAGCGCCCGCTCCGGCGGGCTGAGCGTCACCGCCGTCGAGGCCAGCCGCCTGGCCACCGAGCGGCGGGAGACGGTCGCCTCGATCACCTTCCGCATCAGCGGCGTCCAGGCCAACCAGCGCGTGCTCGGCCTGCGCGGGCTGACCCTGCGCGACTCCGGCGGCGGCGTGTTCGCCACCGTCGACCAGCGCCAGTTCGGCCGCGAGGGCGGCGCCCCGGTCCTGCCGGTCGACGGCCAGGAGGGCATCTACCGGATCGTCACCGGGCCCGCGCCCCGGCTGTCGTCGCTGGCCAGGATCGAGCTGACCGGCGTGCGCGTGGTCCAGCCCCGCGACAAGACGATCCAGCTCGACACCTCGGGGGCCTGGCCGGCCGGCCCGAAGCTGCGCGCCGTCGACCCCGGGCCTCGCGACGCCGTCGACATCGGCATGGGCTTCTTCCGGGAGCAGCCGATCCAGCTCACGCTCCGGGTGACCTCGGCGTTCGTGCGCGACGGGCTGGCCATGGTGGTGCTCGACGCCTCCTCGGGGTTCCGGGGCGTGCCCGGCGAGTACCTGCCCATCGGCGGCGAGCTGCGCGACGGCGACCGGGTCCTGTGCAGCCGGGCCTCGGTGCTGGGCGAGGACCCGGGTGTCCAGGCCGTCCAGGGGCTCGTGCTCAGCTGCCCGACCCGGCCGGTGCAACGGCTCACCGTGGCCGTCGGCGTCGGTGCCAGAATGCTCCCGTTCGAGGCCAGCCTGACCCCGTAGCCGCCGCCCTGGAGGTCCCATGCCCGACGAGGTGCCCCCCGAGGAGCCCACCGCCCAGGAGCGGGCCCGGCGCCGCGACCGGCCGCTGGTCCAGCGGGCGATCGTCTCCGACGCCCTCATGGACCCCGAGGAGCGGGAGCGGATCGGCTTCGACCCCAGCCCCGAGGCCCCCATCCCGGTGGTGATCGAGCTCAACCTGCGCCACCGGGACGGCCTGGAGGGGGCGGCCGAGCAGTTCCTGGCCCACTTCCGGGCCACCATGCCCGACGCCGCCGAGCGGCCCGACCGGGTGGCCGACACCTACTTCCGCTGCGAGCTCACCGAGGCCGAGATCCTGCGCCTGGTCGAGGCCGACCAGCGCCAGGAGGACGCGGCCCGGCGGGCCATCTACCGGGTCTGGCCCGACTTCCCGGTCCACCCGCTGATCGACACCTCCTGCGCCACCGTCAAGGCGGACGCGGCCCGGCGCTCCTTCGACGCCACCGGCCGCGGCATCACCTGGGCGGTGCTGGACTCCGGCATCGACGCCGACCACCACCACTTCCGCCGCTACGAGACCCTCAAGGGCGACGTGGCCAACCTGCACCGCGACTTCACCAAGCCGGGCGAGCCGACCATCGGCGACGCCCTGGCCGACCAGTTCGGGCACGGCACCCATGTGGCCGGGATCATCGCCGGCGGCCTGCCGCCCCGGATGCCACGGGGCAGCGACCTGCGGGTGGTCGAGCGGGTCTTCGACCCGGCCCGCCCCGAGACCCCGACGGTCCAGGACCGCCTGGTCAGCCGGCCCGAGGTGCTGGCCGGGATCGCCCGGGAGGCCAAGCTGGTCAGCCTCAAGGTGCTCGACGACCGGGGCAACGGCCAGTCCATGAACGTGCTCCGGGCGCTGGAGTACGTGCGCAAGGACATCAACGGCTACGGCAAGCTGCTGCGGGTCCACGGGGTCAACCTCAGCCTCGGCTACGAGTTCGACCCCAAGTGGTTCGCCTGCGGCCAGAGCCCCATCTGCGCCGAGGTCGACCGCCTGGTCCGCTCGGGGGTGGTGGTCGTGGTGGCCGCCGGCAACACCGGCTACGGCAGCCTGACCGCCCTGGCCCGGCAGACCAACGTCGGGCTGACCATGACCATCAACGACCCCGGCAACGCCGCCCTGGCCATCACCGTCGGGGCCACCCACCGCGACATGCCCCACACCTACGGGGTGTCGTACTTCTCCTCCAAGGGCCCGACCGGCGACGGCCGGCTCAAGCCCGACCTGGTCGCCCCCGGCGAGCGGATCACCTCCTGCGCCGCCGGCAAGGCCCTCGTCAGCGCGTTCCCGGGGGGCAAGGCCCCGACCCCGGCCCGGACGGCGGTGTACGTCGAGGACTCCGGCACCAGCATGGCCGCCCCCCACGTCTCGGGGGCGGTGGCCAACTTCCTGTCCATCCGGCGCGAGTTCATCGGCCGCCCCGACGACATCAAGAAGGTCTTCCTGGAATCGGCGACCTCGCTGGGGCGCGAGCGCTACTTCCAGGGATACGGCCTGGTCGACCTGATGCGCGCGATCCAGTCGATCTGACCGATCTCATCAGGGCGAACGACTCGGAAATGACTCGAATGCAGTAGAAAGATCAACAGCCCCGACTACGACATCTATCGCATGACGCTCCAATCTCCGCCCGTAAGGTGCTGGGGTTCTTGTTGCACCGGCACCGGGGGGCTCATTCGTCATGCTGCTGCGCGCGCTGCTGGGCGCCGTCACCGCCGTCGGGCTGTGGGCGATCCTGCCGGCCACGGCCGGCGCCCAGCCGGTCGAGCCGACCACCACCAGCCCGCCGGTGACCACCGCGCCCCCGACCACCGCGCCCCCGGCCACGGCCGCGCCCGCGACCACGGCCCGGCCGCCGACGCCCTCCAGCCGGCCGGCCACCACCCGGCCGGCCGCCACCGCCCCCCGCCCCCAGGTGCGGGGAGAGGCGACCAGCTCCTTCCCGGTGGCCCCGGGGGGCCCGGCGGCGCCGGCGGCCACCCTTCCCGGGGCGAGCAGGGCGACCCTGCCGGAGCGGCCGGCCGGCGGCTCGACCATCGTCGACCCCGCGCTCCCGCCGGCCCAGGTGGGCAAGGTCCCCGATGCGGCCGTGGCCGGGCGGTCCACCGGCGGGCCCGGCCAGGGGCCGCTCCGGTGGGCCGGCGGCGTGGCCCGGCGGGCCTGGCAGCTGGCCCCGATGGGGCTGATGGGGCTGGTGTCGTGGTCGGTGTGGCTGGTCCGGCGGCTCCTCTCGGTCCGCTACCAGCCGGTGGTGAACCACTACCGGACCACCACCTCGGTGGTGGTGCCGGCCTACCGGGAGGACCCGGACGTGCTCGAGCGCTGCCTGCGCACCTGGTACCGGGAACGCCCCGACGAGATCATCATCGTCCCCGACGTCGAGGACGCCGAGGTGATCGAGCGGCTGGAGCGCTTCGCCCTGGCCGACCCGCGGATCCGGGTGCTGCCCTTCGAGCACCGGGGGAAGCGGTCGGCCCTCGGCGTCGGGATCCGGGCCGCCCGCTACGACGTGGTCGTGCTCGCCGACTCCGACACCGCCTGGCAGCCCGGGCTGCTGGCCGCGGTCCAGATGCCCTTCGTCGACCCCATGGTCGGCGGGGTCGGGACCCGCCAGAGCGTCTACCAGCGCGACTCCAGCATCTGGCGGCGGGTCGCGGACTGGCTGGTCAGCGTCCGCTACCTCGACTACCTGCCGGCCCAGAGCCGGGCCGGGGGGGTGGCCTGCCTGTCGGGCAGGACGGCCGCCTACCGCCGGGCCCTGCTGCTGCCGCTGCTGCCCGGCCTGGAGCAGGAGGTCTTCATGGGCCGCGAGTGCGTTGCCGGCGACGACGGCCGCCTGACCTGGCTGATCCTCAGCACCGGCTTCAGGACCGTCTACCAGTCGAACGCCCGGGCCGTCTCGATGTTCCCCAACTCGCTGCGGGCCTTCTTCAAGCAGCGGGTGCGCTGGAGCCGCAACTCCTACCGCTGCTACCTGACCTCGATCGCCAAGGGCTGGCTGTGGCGCCAGCCGTTCATCACCCAGGTCACCGTCCTCCAGGTCCTGCTGACGCCCTTCTCGATGGCCACCGCCCTGGTGGCGGTGTGGTTCGCCCTGCGCGGGCCGGGGCTGGCGGCCGGGCTGCTGGCCGTCGCCTGGGTGTTCGCCGGCCGCACCATCCGCGGGTTCTCCCACCTCAGGGAGCATCCGCGGGACCTGCTCATCGCCCCGGTGGTGATCGTCGTCGCCCTCCCGGTCAAGACCTGGGCGCTGCTGACCATGAACACCCACGGCTGGCTCACCCGGGGCAGCGACCGGGTCGGCGGCGAGGGCCAGGACCAGGCCTCCCTGGCCTCATGAGGGCCGCCGCCCGACCGGCCGCCTGGCTGGTCTCGATCAGCCCCTGGCCGCCGCCGGCCCGGCCGCGGCCGAGCTGGACCTCTCGCGGCGGCGGGCCGAGCGGATCGCCCAGCTGGACGGGCTGTCCCGCAACCAGGTGACGCCGTTCGTGGCCAGCCCGGCCGCCGACGACCCGACCATCGTGCTGACCCCGCGGCCCGCCCCCTGGACGATCGCCGAGGTGCGGGCCCTGTTCCCGGCCGCCTTCTCGGTGGCCGGCCCCTCCACGCTGCTCCTCGGCCAGAGCCTGTTCGTCGCCCGGGGGGCCCGGCTCCAGGTCAGGGGGCGGGAGGTGCGCCGGCTGCGGCTGCTCAGCACGGCCGAGCGGTTCGTGTCCCTCAGCGGCTGGCGCTCGGCCATCGAGCTCACCGGCAGCCGGCTCCACCCGCTGACCGTGTCGAGCTGGGACCCGGGCCGGGGCGGCCCCGACCCCCGGCCGGAGGACGGCCGGGCCTTCATCCTGGCCCGGGGGAGCTCGATGACGGCCATGACGGCCACCTTCTCCCACCTCGGGTTCGGGGACGGCCGCACCTCCGGGGTCGCCTGGGCCGGCCTGGCCCCGGTGGCCGGGCTGGGGACCGCCGGGACGCCGGCCACCGGGGCCGTCACCAACTCGACCTTCAAGGGCAACCGCATCGGCGCCTTCAGCGACCAGGCCCCGGACATGAGCTGGACCCGCAACCAGTTCCTGGCCAACCACGGCCACGGCTTCGACGCCCACAGCGGCTGCCGGGCCCTGGTGCTGGACGGCAACACGGCCAGCGGCAACCGCGGCCACGGCTTCCTGCTGGCCCGCGGCTGCCGCGACAACCTGCTCCAGGGCAACCACGCCGTCGGCAACGCGGCCAGCGGCATCGTCCTCGGCAACGGCGCGGCCACGGCCGCCGGGGCCAGCGGCAACACCGTCATCTCCAACACCGTCGCCGACAACGCCGCCGCCGGGCTGGTGGTGGACGGCGGCACCGGCAACCGGCTCCGGGGCAACACCGTCCGCGGCGGCGGCACCGGCATCGAGATCCGCAACTCCCGGGCCAACCCGGTCGAGGGCAACACCGTCAGCGACGTCAAGGGCCCAGGGGTCGACCTGGACGGCGGCGCCGCCAACAAGGTCACCGGCAACCGGATCGAGCGCAGCCAGGTCGGCCTCTACCTCAAGCGGGCCGCCGCCGGCGGCGTCGTCAGCCGGAACCAGATCCTGGCCAGCGCCCAGTTCGGCATCTACCTGTCGGAGGGGGCCCGCGGCAACCGGGCCAGCGGCAACTTCATCAAGGGCGCGTTCAGCGGCATCCGGGCCAAGGACGCCCGGGGCAACCGGATCGACGGCAACACCATCGTCGAGGCCACCGACTCCGGCATCAGCCTCCACGGCGACGTCCGCGGCACCCTGGTGCTGGACAACCTGGTCTCGGGCCGGGGCGGCCGCTCGCCCATCGAGCAGCTCGCCAGCCCCGCCGGGCTGGCCGGGGTGCGGGTCGAGGCCAACCGCACCGACGGCTGGGAGGTGGCCCGGCCGGCCCTGGCCCCCCTCGAGCAGCTGCGCCACTTCCTCCGGTTCCACCCCACGGCCCTGCTGTGGGTGCTGGTGCTGCTGGTGCCCGCCCTGCTGCTGCCCCTGCGCCTGTGGCACCGGCGGCGGGTGCGGCGCTGGTACAAGACCGCCACGACCGGGAGGACCGATGCCTGAGCACCCGACCCGCCCCCGCCGCCGCCGCGCCGCCCTGGCCGCGGCCGCCCTGGCCGTGGCCGGCCTCGTCGTGGGATCGCTCGCGCTGGTGGCCAGGGACGGGCCCGGCCAGGCGCCCCGCTCGGCGGTGGTGCCGCCGGCCGGGCCGACCACCGCCCCCGTCCCCACCATCGGGACCAGCGTCAGCACCCTGCGGTCGGCCGGCGTCGACCAGGCCCGCGTGGCCCCCGCCGGGAGCGAGTGCCAGCGGGGAGCGGGGCGGGCGGTCCCCGTCCGCACGGCCAGGGAGCTCCAGCGGGCCCTCGACAAGGCCGCCAGGGGCCAGCGCATCCAGCTGGCCGACGGCGTCTACCAGGGCGAGTTCGTCCTGCGGCGCTCGGGCACGGCCAGCCAGCGGATCGCGCTGTGCGGGACGCGCCGGGCGGTGCTGCGGGGCGACACCCTCAAGGAGGGGTACGTGCTCCACCTGGACGGGGCCGACCACTGGACGCTCAGCGGGTTCACCGTCACCAACGGCGAGAAGGGCATGATGGCCGACCGGGCCAACCACAACGTCGTCCAGGACGTGGCCGTCCACCACATCGGCCACGAGGGCATCCACCTGCGCAACTTCTCGAGCGACAACCTCGTCAAGGGCAACCTGGTCCACCACACCGGCCTGCGCAAGGCCAGGTACGGCGAGGGCGTCTACGTCGGCAGCGCCCACAGCAACTGGTGCCAGCACAGCGGCTGCAAGCCCGACCGGAGCGACCGCAACCGGATCCTCGGCAACCGGATCGGCCCCGAGGTCACCGCCGAGAGCGTCGACCTCAAGGAGGGGACCAGCGCCGGGACGGTCAGCGGCAACACCTTCACCGGCCGGAACATGACCGGGGCCGACTCCTGGGTCGACGTCAAGGGCAACGCCTGGACGGTCCAGGGGAACCGGGGGAGCCTCAGCCCCCAGGACGGCTTCCAGGTCCACGTGGAGGCGCCCGGCTGGGGCCGGGGCAACAAGGTCGCCGGGAACTCCGGCGACCTGGGACCCGGCGGCGAGTACGGCGTCCGGGTCGACAAGGACGCCGGCGGCACGGTGGTCGGCTGCGACAACAGGATCAGCGGGGCCACCAAGGGCCTTTCCAACATCCCCTGCCACTAGCGAAGGAGAACAGAGCATGCAGGTTGCGGTCATCGGTGCCGGGCACGTCGGGCTGGTCACGGCGGCGTGCCTGGCCCGGATCGGGCACGACGTGGTCGCCAACGACGACGACCTGGCCAAGCTGGAGCAGCTGCGGGCCGGGCGGCCCTGGTTCCACGAGCCCGGGCTGCCCGAGCTGCTGGCGGAGACGATCGCCGCCGGCCGGCTGCGGTTCACCGCCGACAAGGGCGAGGCCGTCCGCCACGGCCAGGTGATCTTCATCTGCGTGGGCACGCCCAGCCGGGCCGACGGCAGCCCCAACCTCCAGTACCTGGAGGCGGTGGCCAGGGAGGTCGCCCAGGCCCTGCCGGCCGGGTCGTTCCGGCTGGTCTGCGAGAAGTCGACCGTGCCGGTGCAGACCGGGGACCGGGTGGCCCAGGTGATCGCCCGCGAGGGCCCGCCCGCGGCCGACTACGAGGTCGCCTCCAACCCGGAGTTCCTGCGCGAGGGCTCGGCCGTCCACGACACCCTCAACCCGGACCGGATCGTGGTCGGCACCGACACCCAGCGCGGGACGACCCTGCTGGCCGAGCTGTACCGGCCGATCGTCGAGGCCACCGGGTGCGAGCTGCTGGCCACCGACCGGGCCACCGCCGAGCTCATCAAGCACGCCTCCAACGCCTTCCTGGCCACCAAGATCAGCTTCATCAACTCGGTGGCCAGGGTGTGCGAGCGGTCGGGGGCCGACGTCGAGCTGGTCGCGCGGGGCATGGGCCTGGACCCGCGCATCGGCGTCCACTTCCTCAAGGCCGGGGCCGGCTACGGGGGCAGCTGCTTCCCCAAGGACGTGGCCGCCTTCGCCCACCGGTCGGCCGAGCTGGGGGTCGACTTCGGCATCCTGCGGGAGACGGCCCGGGTCAACCTGGCCGCCCGCCAGCGGGTCCTGGACAAGGTCCGCGACGCCCTCTGGCACCTGGCCGGCAAGCGGGTCGGCGTGCTCGGCCTGGCCTTCAAGCCCGAGACCGACGACCTCCGGGAGGCGCCGGCCATGGACGTCGTCCGGGGCCTGCTGGCCGAGGGGGCCGAGGTGATCGCCTACGACCCGGTGGCCGGGGACCAGGCGGTCGACCTGCTGCCCGAGATCAAGCTGGCCCCCGAGCCGCTGGACGCCGTCGAGGGCGCCCACGCCCTGGTGGTGATGACCGGCTGGCCCGAGCTGACCCAGCTCGACCCGGTGGTGGCCCGCGAGCGGATGGCCTACCCGATCCTGGTCGACGCCCGCAACGCCCTCGACGCCGAGGCGTTCGGCCGGGCCGGGTTCACCGTCATCGGGGTCGGCCGCCCGGTCCGCAACGCCCTCACCCCGGCCTGGCGCTGAGCTTGGCCGTCTGCTCGCGCAGCCAGGCCGCGGACACGGCCGCCGGGTAGGCGGCCGGGTCGCGCAGGAAGTTGTCCACCGCGACATGCACCAGCACCGCCCGGTGGGCGAAGGCCCGCCGGTAGGCGTCGTCGTCGGCGCCCCTGGCCGGGGGGTCGATGGCCAGGGTGGCGTGGATGGCGCCCAGCAGGTCGCGGAGCTCCTGGGCGGGGGCTGGCTGGGGGGTGAAGTTCGTCATGTTCCCTATTAGAGCGTACGGGCTAGAATGCCGCCCATGGACCACTGGGAGATCAGCTTCGACGAGCACGGCAAGGCCAGCCAGGCCGAGATCGGCAAGCTGCTGGGCGAGCTGCCGGGCCGGGGCCTGACCGACCTGTTCGTGTTCTCGCACGGCTGGAACAGCGACCGCCGCCAGGCCCGCCGGCTGTATGACCTGTACTTCGGCCAGGTGCCGGGGCTGCTGGCCTCCGACGGCGCCCAGGGCGTCAAGGCCGGCTGGCTGGGGGTGGTCTGGCCGTCCAAGCGCTGGGCCGACGAGCCCGAGCCGACCGCCGGGGCCGACGGCGGCGGGGCGGCCGGGCTGGGCGACGGCGGCGCCGCCGGCGCCGGGCCGCCGGTGCCCTCCGACCCGCTGCTGGTCGAGGACCTCAAGGACGTGTTCGAGGGCACCGAGCGGCAAGCGGCCCTGGACGAGCTGGCCCGGCTGCTGGAGGAGCGGCCCGAGGACCCGGCCGCCCTGGCCCGGTTCCAGACCCTGATGGGGGAGCTGGCCACCGAGACGGACGCCGGGCCGGCCGGCGAGGACCAGGGCGAGCTGGCCCTGCTCGAGGACGACCCCGAGGAGGTGTTCGGCCGCTTCGCCGACGCCGTCCCCCAGACCGGCGAGGGCGGCGCGGCCGGCATCGGCGATACCTTCGGGCGGCTCTGGAACGGGGCCAAGGAGGCGCTGCGCCAGCTCACCTACTTCGAGATGAAGAAGCGGGCCGGGGTGGTCGGCAAGGAGGGGCTGGGCCCGCTGCTCGGCCGCATCCACCAGGCCGACCCGCAGCTGCGCATCCACCTGATCGGGCACAGCTTCGGGGCCCGGCTGGTCTCCTTCGCCCTGGCCGGCCTGCCCGACCCGGCCGACTCCCCGGTCAAGTCGCTGTACCTGCTCCAGGGCGCCTTCTCCCACTTCGCCTTCGCCGACGCCCTGCCCATGGACCGCTCCCGGGGCGGCGCCCTCAAGGGCATGGCCGCCCGGGTCGACGGCCCCCTGGTGGCCTCGTTCTCGATCCACGACACCGCCGTCGGCAAGCTCTACCCGCTGGCCTCGCTCAGCTCCCGGGACGACGCCGCCGGCCTCGAGGACCGGCTGTTCCGCTGGGGCGGGATCGGCCACGACGGCGCCCAGGCGGTCGACGCCACCGTGGCCACCCTCGGCCCGATCGGGACCGGCTACCCGTTCCAGAAGGGCCGCTTCGTCAACCTCGACGGCAACGCCGTCATCAACCGCGGCGGGCCGCCGTCGGGCGCCC
>CALGFH010000054.1 GCA_937881255.1 uncultured Actinomycetes bacterium | reverse complement strand
CTCGCCACCTCGGCCAGCATCCGTCCCCAGGACGGCGTCGTCTGCGGCACCCCCACCCCGAGGAACGAGAGCGCCGCCTCGAAGATGATGTTGTTGGGGATGATCAGCGTCGCGTACACCACGATGGGAGCGATCAGGTTGGGGAGCAGCTCGCGGAACATGATCCGGCCGCTGCCGGCCCCCAGGGACCGGGACGCCTCGATGAACTCGCGCTCCCGCAGCGAGAGCACCTGACCGCGCACCAGCCTGGCCATGTTCGGCCAGGTGAAGATGACGATGATGCCGATCACCAGGCTCAGGCCGGGTTTCAGCAGGCCGCCGACGCAGCCCTGGGCGATCACCGAGCAGACCGTCGCGATGCCGATGGCGAACAGCAGGATCGGCATGGCGAGCACAATGTCGGCCGCCCGGGAGATGAACGTGTCGGTGGCGCCGCCGCGGTAGCCGGCGAGCATGCCGAGGCTGATGCCGATCACCGCGGCCAGGCCGGTGGCCACGAAGGCGACCGTCAGCGACGTGCGGGCCCCGTACATGACCCGGACGAACAGGTCCCGGCCGACCGAGTCGCCGCCGAACCAGAACTCGGCGTTCGGCCCCTTGGGGAGCCCGAAGACCGGGTCCCGCATCTCGTCGAACAGCTCGTTGGGGCCGTGGCCGGTCAGGCGGGCGAAGAGGGGGGCGGCGAATGCGAGCACGATCAGGATGACGATCACGACCGCCCCGGCCACGGCGGCCTTGTCCTTCATGAAGCGCGAGCGGAACAGCTCCCAGGAGGAGCGGGCCCGCGCGGCCTCGACGGTATCACCCGCCCCGGGTTCGAACTGTTCCTCGAGAGCTGGTTGGCTCACGTGGCCCTCCCACCGAGCGCCGCTGCCTGACCCGCGAGGTCGCAGGTGCGCGGGTGATCATATCCTGCGCGTGCCGTCTATTCCCTAAGACTTGCTCTCAGCTTCGGGGCGATGCCTGCGCCGTCCCCTCGGAGAGGATCCCGGCCAGCCGCCGGACCCGGGGGTCGGCGGCCAGCTCGTCGAGCGGGACGGGCAGCGGCAGCGACCAGTTCGGGCGCTGGTCGATGGTGCCGGGCACGTTGGGCCGGTCGTGGGCCTCGACCGCGTCCTCCAGGGTGGCCGCGACCAGCATGGAGGGGGTCCGGGTGAGGAAGCCGTAGAGGGCGGCCACGATCGCCGGGACCGACCGCTCGCCCGGGGCCAGCAGGCCTTCGTCCTCCAGCAGCCGGCACAGGCTCTCGCGCTGGGCCTGCTGGTCGGCCTGCTCGGCCCCGTCCGGGGTGGCGACCCCGATGTCGCGGAGGTGGTCCAGGTCGGTGCCGCTGAAGAACCCGGCCACGGTGGGCAGGTCGTGGGTGGTGGTGGCGGCCAGGGCCAGCCGGGGGTAGCCGGCGGCCCGCCGGCGGCCCCCGCCGGGGTCGTGCTCGAACCAGGCCAGCCGGTAGGAGAGCACGCCCTCGGCGGCCAGGCGCTCCCGCACCCCGGGCTCGACCGTGCCCAGGTCCTCGCCCACGACCAGGGCCTCGGCGGCCGCGCTCTCCAGGGCCAGGATCCCGAGCAGGTCGTCGGCCGGGTAGCGGACATAGGTGCCCTGGGCCGGTTCGGCCCCATGGGGGATCCAGAACAGCCGGAACAGCCCCATCACGTGGTCGATGCGCAGGCCGGCGGCGTGGGCCATGCCGGCCCGGATGGTCTGGGCGAACGGGCCGTAGCCGCCGGCGGCCAGCCGGTCGGGCACGAACGCCGGCAGGCCCCAGTCCTGGCCGTAGGGGCCGAGCGGGTCGGGCGGGGCCCCGACCGACATGCCGCCGGCCAGCTCGTCCTGGAACGTCCAGGCGTCGAACCCGTCGGGGGCGAACCCGATGGCCAGGTCGTTGATGACCCCGAGCTGCCCTGGGGCGGCGGCCCCGGCGGCGGCCAGCTGCTCCTCGATCAGCCACTGGAGCCAGGCGTGGTAGGCGACCTCCTGGTGGTGCTGGTCGCCGAACGCCACCACCTCGGGCCGGCCGGGATGGCGGTAGCCGGCCGGCCAGGCCCGCCAGTCCTGGCCGTGGACGTGCTGGAGGGCGCAGAAGGTGGCGAACCGCTCCAGGTTCGGGGTGGCGGCCCGGTAGGCGGCCAGCCCGTCCCGGCGCCCGGGGGCCCGGCCGAGCACGCCGTGGGCCAGCCGCAGGGCCATATCCTTCAATCGGTAGACGGCCGGCCGGTCGATCCGGTCCTGGTCGAGCAGGCCGCGGCCGGCCCCGGCCAGGCGCTCGACCCGGGCCCGGTCGCCGGGGTCGAGGGCGGCCAGCTCGGGCACGTCCTCGATGCGCAGGTACAGCGGGTTGCGGAACACCCGGCTGGAGGGGTTGTAGGGGCTCGGCTCGGTCGGCATGGCGGCGTGCAGCGGGTTGAGCAGGGCGAACCCCGCCCCCAGGGGCGCCGTGGCCGTCAGCAGCCCGGCCAGGTCGCCCAGGTCCCCGATGCCCCAGCTGGCCCGCGAGCGGACCGCGTACAGCTGGGCCGCCCAGCCCCAGGCGCGCCCCCCGGCCTCCAGGCCGGCCGGCAGGTGGCAGCGCCCGGGCGCGACCACCAGGGTGGTGGCGCCGGTCCGGCCCTCGACCCGGTGCCGGCCCGTGGGCAGGTCGCCGGGCAGCTCGGCCGGCAGCGGCCGCTCCTGGCCCGACTCCAGCACCAGGGTGGCCGGCTCCCCCTCCGGCGGGCTCCACGTGGCCGGCTGGCCGGCCCGGGCGACCACCACCGGCGGCCAGGCCGCCGCGGCCGGGGCCGGGCCCATCGCCTCCAGCACCGCCTCCAGGGTCGCCTCCGGGACCTCATGGCGCCGCCCGGTGGCATCGGTGAAGGTGGTGGCGATCCCGCGGGCCTCGGCGGCCCGGCGGAGCTCTTCGAGCATCATGTCCGGAGGTTACGGCACACTGACGCCAACCATGTCATTGCCCACGAGCCGATGACGGCCGCTCCAGAGCCCGTGTGGCCAGGGCAGCCCCGGCCGCTGGGGGCGACCTGGGACGGCGAGGGCACCAACTTCGCCGTCTTCGCCGAGGGGGCCGACGCCGTCGACCTGGCCCTGTTCGACCAGACCGGGGTCGAGCGGCGCCTGCGCCTGCCCGAGGTCACCGCCCACACCTGGCACGGCTACGTGCCCGAGGTCGGCCCCGGCCAGCGCTACGGCTTCCGGGTCCACGGCGCCTACGACCCGGAGCGGGGGGCGCGCCGCAACCCGGCCAAGCTCCTGCTCGACCCCTACGCGCGGGCCGTTGAGGGGATGGTCGACTGGGACGAGTCGGTGTTCGGCTACCGGGTCGGCGGCGACGACCTGCACCCCGACGACCGCGACTCGAGCCCGCACGTGCCCAGGTCGGTGGTGGTCCACGACACCTTCCCGTGGGGCGAGGACCGCCGCCCGAACGTGCCCTGGGCGGACACGGTCATCTACGAGGCCCACGTGCGCGGGTTCACCATGCGCCACCCGGACGTGCCGCCGCACCAGCGGGGCAGCTTCGCGGCCATGGGCTCGGACCCGGTGGTGGCCCACCTCCAGCGCATCGGCGTGACCACCCTGGAGCTGCTGCCGGTCCACCAGTTCGTGTCCGAGCACCACCTGGTCCAGATGGGGCTGACCAACTACTGGGGCTACAACTCGATCGGCTTCTTCGCCCCCGAGGCCCGCTACTCCTCCACCGGGACCAGGGGCCAGCAGGTGAGCGAGTTCAAGGCGATGGTCCGCAACCTCCACGCGGCCGGGATCGAGGTGATCCTGGACGTCGTCTACAACCACACCGCCGAGGGCAACCACATGGGCCCGACACTGTCGTTCCGGGGCCTCGACAACGACTCCTACTACCGGACGGTGGACTCCAACCGGCGCTTCTACATGGACTACACCGGCACCGGCAACACCCTCAACGCCCGCCATCCCCAGGTGCTGGCCCTGATCATGGACTCGCTGCGCTACTGGGTCGAGGAGATGCACGTCGACGGCTTCCGCTTCGACCTGGCCTCGGCCCTGGCCCGCAGCTTCCACGAGGTCGACCGGCTGTCGGCCTTCTTCGACCTCATCCACCAGGATCCGGTGGTGAGCCGGGTCAAGCTGATCGCCGAGCCGTGGGACGTCGGCGAGGGCGGCTACCAGGTCGGCAACTTCCCGGTCCTGTGGACCGAGTGGAACGGCCGCTACCGCGACACCATGCGCGACTTCTGGCGCGGCGCCCGCACCGGGGTGGCCGACATCGCCTACCGGCTCACCGGCTCCAGCGACCTCTACCAGTCCGACGGCCGCCGGCCGTACGCCAGCATCAACTTCGTCACCTGCCACGACGGCTTCACCCTGAACGACCTGGTCAGCTACAACGACAAGCACAACGAGGCCAACGGCGAGGGCAACCGCGACGGGACAGGAGACAACCGCTCCTGGAACGGCGGCGTCGAGGGCCCGACGACCGAGCTCGAGGTCGTCCAGCTGCGCGAGCGCCAGAAGCGCAACTTCCTGGCCAGCCTGCTGCTGTCGGCCGGGGTGCCGATGCTGCTGGCCGGCGACGAGCTCAGCCGCACCCAGCAGGGCAACAACAACGCCTACTGCCAGGACAACGAGATCTCCTGGGTCGACTGGGAGATGGACGACGACCGGGAGGCGCTGATCGAGTTCACCCGGTCGGTGATCGCGCTGCGGCGCGACCACCCGGTGTTCCGGCGGCGCAGGTTCTTCCAGGGCCAGGCCATCCACGGCTCCGGGGTCAAGGACATCGGCTGGTTCACCCCCGACGGGCACGAGATGGACGAGACCCACTGGCGGGCCCCGGACGTCTCCACCCTCGGGGTGTTCCTCAACGGCGAGGAGCTGCCGGAACGGGGGCCGCGGGGCCAGCGGGTGGTCGACTCCAGCTACCTGCTGCTGCTCAACGGCGGCACCGAACCGGCCCTGTTCACCCTCCCCGGCGACCCCTGGGCCAAGGAGTACGAGCTGGTCGCCGACACCGGCCTGGCCTACGTCCGCCCGCCCGGGGCCGACGCCCCCAGCTACCTGGCCGGCGAGGAGCTGAGCATGACGTCGCGCAGCCTGGCCGTGCTGCGCCGGCGCGCATGAGCGCGCGCCTGCGGCGGCTGGCCGTCCTCGTGGTGCTGCTGGTGGTGGCGGGGTGCGGCGGTGGGGAGGTCCCCCCGACCACTCCGACCTCGCCGCCGACCGGGGGCGGTGGCGGCGGCGGGGCCGGGCCCGACCCCGGGGTCGAGGTCCAGGAGCAGGCGTTCGCCGCGGGCGGTGGGTCGGGGATCGTCGCCTCGCAGCGCTACCCGGGGGTGTTCTGGGCGATCCGGGACCGGGGCGGCCAGGACCGCCCGGGCCGGCCCCAGAACGCCCTCTACGCCTACAAGGTGACCGACGGCAAGGTCGGCAAGGTGGCCGGCGGGGCCTTCAAGGCGGTCCCCATGCCCGTCCCGGCCAAGGACTGGGAGGACATCGGCCGGGACAGCCAGGGCAACCTCTGGATCGCCGACATCGGCAACAACGAGTGCGACCGCGCCGACACCGCCCTGCTCAAGGTCCGTGAGCCCGACCCGGCGGCCAGCGGCCCGGCCGAGCTGCTGGCCACCTACCGCTACCGGTTCCCCGACCCGCCCTCGGGCTGCGCCGGCCGCAACGCCGAGGCGATGTTCCTGGCCGGCGACGTCCCCTACCTGATCGACAAGGCCGAGCAGTCGACCCTGTACCGGTTCCCCAGCCTCGACCCCGACGCCGCCGTCACCCTGGAGAAGGTCGGCGTCCTGGCCGGCGGGGTGGCCAACCTGTCGGGCGCCGACCTGTCCACCGACGGCAGCCGCCTGGCCGTGGACACCCACACCGTGCTCTACGTCTACCAGGCCGCCGACCCGTCCCTCGAGGGCGCCGCCCTGGTGGCCGACCTGATCAGCCGCCCCCCGGCCTGGACCGTGCAGCTGGCCGGCCCCGGCGCCGGCGCGGCCAACGTCGAGGGCGTGGCCTTCGGCTACGACAGCCTCGACCTCAACCTGCTGGCCGAGAACCGCGACGTCTACTTCGTCCCCGCCGGCGCCTACGAGCGCTGAGCGTCCTGGCCGGCCGGCAGGTAGCGGTCGGCGTGGCCGAGCGGGCCGAAGGAGAAGGCGATGGCCAGCAGGGCGACCAGGGCCCCGATGACGCCGTAGACGAGGGCCACGCTGCCCGAGCGCTCCACCGCCCAGCCGCCGGCCAGGGCGCCGACCGGGATGGCCGACCAGGCGAGCACGCCGGCGATGCTGATGACCCGGCCGAGCAGGTGGTTGGGGACGATCTGCTGGCGCAGGCTGCCCGTGTTGATGTTGAAGAAGATGCCGAGCCCGGAGATGGCCGCCCACAGGACCAGCGCCGCCCAGTACCAGCGGGTGGCGGCCAGGACGACCGTGAGCAGCCCGTCGAGGGCCAGGGCGCCGAGGGCGGCGACGCTGAACGACAGCCGCCGCCGCAGCGGCCCGGCGGCCAGCGACAGCAGCACCACACCGGCGCTGCCGGCCGCGTACAGCAGGGCCACCTGGCTGTCGCTGGCGTCGAGCTGGCGCTTGGCGAACACCACCAGCTGCGCGTAGACGGTGGCGCCGACCAGGTTGATGAGGGCCATCATGGCCGAGATGTTGCGCAGCACGGGGTGGCCGAGGACATAGCGCAGGCCGTCGGCGATGTCCTTGCGGATGGCCCGCCGCGGGCCCTCCTCCCGCGGGGCGTTGAAGGCCCGGCCGATCATGGCCAGGGCGCCGGCCGAGACCAGGAACGAGGCCGCGTCGACCAGCAGGACCTGCTGCACCGGGGCCACGGCGACGAGCAGGCCGGCCAGCAGCGGCCCGGCGATCTGGGCCGTCGAGTAGCTGGCCTGGACACGGCCGTTGGCGGTGACCAGGTCGTCGCCCGAGGGGACCAGGCTGGGGATGGCGGCGAACTCGGCCGCGTCGAAGGCGATCGTCAGGGTGGCGCTGGCGAAGGCGACGGCGTAGATCCAGCCGACCGACAGGGCGTCGAACGCGTCCAGCAGGGGGATGGTGGCGATCACCGCCGCCCGGGCCAGGTCGGTGGCGATCATCAGGCGCCGGCGGTCCACCCGGTCCACCCAGGCCCCGATGACCAGCCCGAAGAGCAGGTAGGGGACGAACTCGGCCGCGGTGGTGATGCCCAGGTTGATCGGCGAGCCGGTCAGGTTGAACACCAGCAGGGGCAGCGCGAACATCGTGAAGGAGCTGCCCAGGTTGGAGATCGTCTGGCCCAGCCAGAAGCGGCCGAAGTCGCCCGACAGCAGCCAGCTCCGACGGCGCGTTGGCTCCGGGGTCATGGCGCCATTCTGGCAGCCGGCCTCAGGAGGGCGCGGCCACCGGGTCCAGCGGGGCGTGGCGGGGCCAGGGGCGGAGGGTCTCGAGCTGGCGGGCCACCGACAGCAGCAGGGCCTCGCCGCCGGGGGCGGCGGCCAGCTGGACGCCAAGGGGCAGGCCCTCGGCCGAGGTGGTGGCCGGGACCGAGGCGGCCGGGAACCCGACCAGGTTGAGCGGCGGGCAGTACGGCATGTAGCGGGTCATGCCGAGCAGGGTCCGGGCCAGGCCCTTGCCCCGGTAGGCCCCGACCCGCAGCGGGGGTGTGGCCAGGGTCGGGCTGAGCAGGACGTCGTGGTCCTCGAACCAGGCCCGGTAGCGGGCCACGACCCGCTCCGGCGGGCCGGTGGGGGCCGGCCGGGCCCGGCGCAGCAGCCGGCCCACCCTGGCCTCGGCCCGGGTGCGGTCCTCAAGGGCCTCCCAGGGCAGGCCGTCGGTGTCCTCGGCGCAGCCGTAGAAGACCCGCTGGAGGAACGAGGCGGCGTCGCCGTTGCGCCAGGGCGGGTCGGCCGCCTCGACCCGGTGGCCGGCGTCGGCCAGGACCCGGGCGACGGCCTCCATGGCCGCCCGCACCTCGGGATGGACCTTGACCCCGGCCGCCCCCGGCTTGGCGCTGTACCCGACCCGCAGCGGCCGGTCGGGCGGGGCCACCGCCCGGTAGGTCCCGGTGGAGGCCAGCACGTCCAGGGCCAGCCCGAGGTCGGCCACGGTGGTGGCCAGCGGCCCGAACTCGCTCATCCCCGACCAGGTCGAGACGCCGCCGGGGGGGAAGGGGACCACGCCCGGCCCGGGCTTGATGCCGACCAGCCCGCAGTTGGAGGCGGGCATGCGGATCGAGCCGCCGCCGTCGGTGGCCAGGCCGATCGGGACCATCGCCGAGGCCACCGCGGCGGCGCTGCCGCCCGAGGACCCGCCTGGGGTGTGGTCGAGGCTCCAGGGGTTGCGCGAGTCCCCGAAGGCCTCGCTCTCGTTGAACGGCCACAGGCAGAGCTCGGGCACGTTGGTCTTGCCGACCAGCAGCGCGCCGGCCTCGCGGAGCCGGCGGACCAGCTCGGCGTCGGCCGCCGCCGGCTCGTCGCTGGTCGCGGCCGAGCCGTTGCGGGTCGGCACCCCGGCCAGGTCGACGTTGTCCTTGATGGCCACCGGCACCCCGGCCAGCGGCAGCCCGGCCAGGTCGCCCCGCTCCTCCAGGGCCCGCGCCTCGGCCCTGACCTGCTCGGTCCTGAGCAGCCGGAACGCCCCCAGCCGGCCGTCGAGAGCGGCGATCCGCTCCAGGTGCTCCTCCAGCACCTCGGAGGGCGATGCCTGCCCGGCCCGGACCGCGGCCGCGATCCCCACCGCCGTCTGTCCCACCCAGCGCCCGGCCATGGCGACCTCCCGATAGGCTGTGCCGTCGATGGCAGGCTACCAATCCACCTACCGGGTGCAGCTGTCCGGGGCGTTCGGCTTCGCGACCGCCCGGGCGGCCGTGCCGTATCTGGCCGACCTGGGCGTCTCCCACCTCTACACCTCGCCCATCCTGCGGGCCCGGAGCGGCTCGGCCCACGGCTACGACGTGGTCGACCCGACCCAGGTCAGCCCCGAGCTGGGCGGCGAGGCCGGCCTGGGCGAGCTGGTGGCCGCGCTCCGGGACCACGGCATGGGCCTGGTCGTCGACCTGGTCCCCAACCACATGACGACCTCGATCGAGAGCCCCTGGTGGGTCGAGACGCTCCGGGGCGGCCCGGGCGCCGAGGCGGCGCGGGTGTTCGACATCGACTGGGAGGCCGGCGGCGGCCGGGTCCGCCTGCCGGTCCTCGGCGGCCCCCTCGAGCAGGTCGCCGACCAGGTCGAGGTGGGCGACGGCTGGGTCACCTACCACGAGCACCGCTTCCCCATGGCCCCCGGCACCGACCGGCTGGAGCAGCAGCACTACGAGCTGGTCGAGTGGCGCCGGGCCGCGGTCGACCTCAACTACCGCCGCTTCTTCACCGTCAACGAGCTCATCGGGGTCCGCCAGGAGGACCCCGAGGTGTACCGGCTGACGCACGCGACCATCCTCCGGCTGGTCGCCGACGGCCTGGTCGACGGGATCCGGGTCGACCACATCGACGGCCTGGCCGACCCGGCCGCCTACCTCCGGCGGCTGGCCGCCGCGGTGCCGTTCGTGGTCGTGGAGAAGATCCTCGAGGACGGCGAGCGGCTGCCCGCCTGGCCGGTCGCCGGCACCACCGGGTACGAGTTCCTGGCCGTGGCCGACGGGGTGCTGGTCGACCAGGCGGCCGCCGGGGCCTTCGCCGACGGCTACCGCGACCTCACCGGCGACGACCCCGACCCGGCGGCCGTCGCCCTGGCCTGCAAGCGGGAGCGGCTGGTGCGCGACTTCGGCGCCGAGGTCGCCGGCGTGGCCAGGCACCTGCCCGGCGACCAGGCCGCCAACCGGGCCGCGGTCGTGGAGCTGGCGGCCCGCCTGCCCGTCTACCGGACCTATGTGACCGACGTGATCTCCGGCACCGACCGCAAGGTGGTCGGGGAGGCGGCCGCCGCGGCCCGCCCGGCCCTGGAGGCGGACGGGGCGGTGGCGCTCGACCGCCTGGTCGCGGCCCTGACCCTCGAGGCCCCGGCGCCGGAGGCCG
Organism: uncultured Actinomycetes bacterium; assembly: GCA_937881255.1. Classification (GTDB taxonomy): domain Bacteria; phylum Actinomycetota; class CALGFH01; order CALGFH01; family CALGFH01; genus CALGFH01. The sequence continues at coordinate 6,309 of CALGFH010000054.1, read as the reverse complement.
TCCGGCGGTTCCAGCAGCTCAGCGGCCCGGCCATGGCCAAGGGGGTGGAGGACACCGCCCTGTACCGCGACACCCGCCTGGTCGCCCGCAACGAGGTCGGCGGCAACCTGGCCGTCTTCGGCCGCCCGGTGGCCGAGCTCCACCAGGCCAACGCCGAGCGCGAGGCCCGCTGGCCCAGGAGCATGCTCGCCACCTCGACCCACGACACCAAGCGGGGCGAGGACGTCCGCGCCCGCCTGGCCGTGCTCAGCGAGCGCCCCACCCGCTGGTGGCCCCTGGCCGCCCGCTGGACGACCCGCCTCGGCGCCGGGGTCGACCCGGCCGACGCCCTCCTGCTCTGGCAGACCATGGCCGGCGCCTGGCCCCTCTCCCAGCCCCGCTGCCTCGCCTACATGGAGAAGGCCGTCCGCGAGGCCGGCCTCCACACCACCTGGACCGACCCCGACCCGGCCTACGAGCGGTCCCTGGCCGCCCTGGTCGCCCGCGCCTACGCCGACCCGCGGCTCCTGGCCGAGCTCGAAGCCCTGGTCGCCGAGATCGCCCCCGCCGGCCGGGTCAAGGCCGCCGCCCTGGCCCTCCTCCGCCTCACCAGCCCCGGCGTCCCCGACACCTACCAGGGCACCGAGACCGAGCAGCTGGTCCTGGTCGACCCCGACAACCGCCACCCCGTCCCCTTCACGCCCGACACCTCCCTCAAGTTCCAGGTCACCCGCACCACCCTCCGCCTCCGCCGCGACCACCCCGACCTGTTCACCGGCTACCGCCCCCTCGCCGCCCCCCACCACCTGGTCGCCTTCACCCGCGGCAACGACCGCCTGGCGGTGGTCGCCACCCGCCTCACCACCGGTGGGGCAGAGGGAGAGATCGACCTCCCCGCCGGACCCTGGCACGACGTCCTCTCCGGCGCCGACCACCCCGGCGGCGGCCCCACCCCGGCCGACCGGCTCCTCGCCACCCTGCCCCACGCCCTGCTGGTGCGTTCCTGACCCGGTCGGGGCTGTGGACAACCCAACGCACACCCCGCCCGCCTCGGCTACGCTCCCCACCGGGGGACCCGGCACCGGGAGGTGCGGGTGAGCCGCGCCCGCGACGGGGAGGCCGGCACTGGTGGGTACGGGGTGCGCCGGGCCCGCGACGAGGAGGACCGGCGCGCAAGCCTCGGCGCTGTGGGACGGCTCGACGCTGCATGCCGCGCCGGACCCGGCCGTCGTCGCGTTGCCGGGCTAGGAGGGGTTCGCCGACAGGACCCGGGCGCGGAGGGTGGCCAGGTCGGCGTCGGGGACGGGTGCCGCGTGCCACATGACCTGGAGCTCGTCGGCCCGGTAGCGGGGCACGACGTGCAGGTGGAAGTGGAAGACGCTCTGCCAGGCGGCAACCCCGGTGGCGTGGACGAGGATCACCCCCGCCGGATCCAGGGCCCCGCGCAGCAGCCGCGCCACCCGACCCGCCGCCCGCGCGACCCTGGCGAGCTCCTCGTCCCCCAGGTCCCAAAGCCCCTCGGCATGCCGCCGGGGCACGACCAGGGCATGCCCCAACGTCGCCGGCGCGATGTTCAGGAACGACACCGTGTGCTCGTCCTCGAGCAGCCGGTGCGCCGCACCCCGCCCGGCCGCGATCGCGCAGAACACACAGTCATCCACCGGCCGGAGTCTACGACGGGGCAGCTGTCGTCAGGCTCTGGTACAGCTATGGGATGACCACCTTTGAGCTGGTACCTCAGGGGCCGTTCTCGTTGACGGCGAGTGCGGCGTTCCTGGAGGGGTTCTCGCCGGCGGCGCATCGGGGGGCGGCGGGGGGGCATCTGCATCTGGCGTTCGTGCCGGATGGGGAGGAGGCGGCGGCCGGGGTGTGCCTGCGGCAGCCGGATGGGGTGGTCGTGGGGGAGGTGTTCGGGGAGGCCGACCCGGAGGGCGTGCCGGAGCAGGTGGCGAGGATCCTGTCGCTGGACGTGGACGGGAGCGGGTTCCCTGGGGTGGGGCGGCGGGACCCGGTGGTCGGGGGGCTGCAGGGGCGCTGGCCGGGGCTGCGGCCTGTCGGGTTCTTCTCGCCGTACGAGGCGGCCGCCTGGGCGCTGATCGGGCACCGGATCCGGATCGTGCAGGCGGCCAGGATCAAGGAGCGGATGGCGGCCGAGCTGGGTCAGGCGGTCGACGTGCACGGGGATGTCCGCCATGCCTTCCCGGGGCCGGGACGGCTGGCCGCGCTGGAGGGGTTCCCGGGGCTGTTCGCGCGCAAGGTCGAGAACCTCCGGGCGCTGGGCGACGCGGCCGCCGACGGCCGCCTGGACGGGGCCTGGCTGCGAGGGCTCCCACGCGACCAGGCCCTCAAGGAGCTGAAGCAGCTCCAGGGGATCGGCGACTTCTCGGCCGAGCTGGTGCTGCTCCGCGGGGCCGGTGACCCCGACCACCTGCCGCTGCACGAGCCGCGCCTCTGCCGTGGGGCGGCGCTCGCCTACGAGCTCGACGAGCCGCCCGACCGCGAGTGGCTGGAGGCCCGGGCCGAGGCCTGGCGCCCCTACCGGACCTGGGTCGTGCTCCTGCTCCGGGTCCTGCTCGAGGCCGAGACGGGCGAGATCGGCGGCACCCGGAACGTCGGCGGCGGCCGGCGCCCCTAGGCCCAGGCGACCAGGCCGAGCTCGGAGGCGGTGGCCAGGCCGACGTGGCGGGGGACGACCCGCACGGTGTAGCCGAAGGCGCCCGGGGTGGCGAGGGGGACCTCGCCCTCGAAGGCCCAGCCGTCGGCGGTCCGCTGGCCGTCCTGCTTGAGGGTGGCCAGCTCGACCTCGGGGAGGGCGTCGGCGTCGTCGACCGGCCCGTAGGCGACCTGGACCTCGACCTCGCCGGGGTCGAGGTCGCCCAGCTCCACGAACGCCCTGACCGTGAACCTGGCCCCGAGCAGGCGCTCCTTGACGCCGTTCTCGACCCGGCGCACCTTGACGCCCGGCCAGGCCGCGGCGGCCCGGCGCTTCCAGGAGGCCAGCTCCCGGGAGGCGGCGAAGTCGTCGCCGGCCAGCCGCCGCGAGGTCGTGGCCGCGGGCACGTAGTAGCCCTCGGTGTAGTCGCGGACCATGCGGCTGGCCAGGATGGCCGGCCCCAGGGAGACCAGGTTGTGCTTGATCATCGCGATCCAGCCCCTGGGCAGGCCGTCCGGCCGGTCGTAGAACAGCGGCAGGACCTCGTGCTCGAGCAGGTCGTAGATGGACGCCGCCTCGAGCCGGTCGCGGCGGTCGGGCTCGATCGTCGGGTCGTCGGCCGAGGGGATCGCCCAGCCGTTCTGGCCGTCGTAGAGCTCGTCCCACCAGCCGTCGCGGATCGACAGGTTGAGGCAGCCGTTGAGGGCCGCCTTCATGCCGCTGGTCCCGCAGGCCTCGTACGGCCGCAGCGGGTTGTTGAGCCAGACGTCGGACCCGGCGACCAGCGTCCTGGCCATGGCCATGTCGTAGTCGGGCAGGAACGCGACCCGGTGCCGGACCTTGGCCTGGGTGGCGAAGCGGGCGAAGTCGGCGATCAGCGACTTGCCGCCCTCGTCGGCCGGGTGGGCCTTGCCGGCGATCAGCAGCTGGATGGGCCGCTCTTCGTCCAGCAGCAGCCGGGTCAGCCGCTCCTCGTCCTCCAGCAGCAGCGTGAGCCGCTTGTAGGAGGGCACCCGGCGGGCGAACCCGACCGTCAGCACGTCGGGGTCGAAGGCCCGGTCGATCCAGCCCAGCTGGCCCTCGCTGGCGCCTCTGGCCAGCCAGGCCCGCTTCATCCGGGCGCGCACGTCGTCGACCAGCCGCTCGCGGGCGACGCGGCGAACCTCCCAGATCTCCTCGTCCGGGGTGTCGGCCAGCGGCTCCCAGGAACTGCCGGAGACGCGGAAGTCGGCCCCCAGGCGTCGCTCGAACAGCTCGGTGAACTCGCGGTTGATCCAGGTGCCGGCGTGGACCCCGTTGGTCACGTGCCCGATCGGCACCTCGGCCTGCTCGAACCCGGACCACAGGCCGCAGAACATGTCGCGGGACACCTGGCCGTGGAGGCGGCTGACGCCGTTGGCCCGCTGGGCCAGGCGCAGGCCCATGATGGCCATGTTGAACATCGCGTGGTCGCCGTCGGGCTCGGCCCCGAGCTGGACGATCTGGTCGACCCCGAGGCCGGTCTCGACCCCGTGCTCGCCGAAGTAGCGCTCGATGAACGACCGCGGGAACCGGTCGATCCCGGCCGAGACCGGGGTGTGGGTGGTGAAGATGGTCCCGGCCCGGACCGTCTCGATGGCGGTGGCCGCGTCCAGGCCCTGCTCCTGGATCAGGCGGCGGATCCGCTCCAGGCCGAGGAACCCGGCGTGGCCCTCGTTGGTGTGGAACACATCGGGCTCGATCCCGAGGGCGTGGAGGGCGCGGACCCCGCCGATGCCGAGCAGGATCTCCTGGCGCAGGCGGTGCTCGCCCCCGCCGCCGTACAGCCGGTCGGTGACCGCCCGCTCGGCCGGGCCGTTCTCGTCGACGTCGGAGTCGAGCAGCAGCAGCGGCGCCCGGCCCACCTCGGCCCGCCAGATCTGGGCGTGGAGCACCCCGTCGGGCAGGCGCACCGAGACCAGCAGCGGCTTGCCGTCGCGGTCCCGGACCAGCTCGAAGGGGAGCTCGTGGGGGTTGAAGGCCGGGTAGGACTCCTGCTGGCGGCCGTCGGCGGTCAGCGACTGGCGGAAGTAGCCCGAGCGGTAGAACAGGCCGACCCCGACCACCGGCACGCCGAGGTCGCTGGCCGCCTTGAGGTGGTCGCCGGCGAGCACGCCGAGGCCGCCCGAGTACTGGGGAAGGACCTCGCTGACGCCGAACTCGGGGGAGAAGTAGGCGATCCGGGAGGGGGCGTTGGCCAGGGTCTGGTACCAGCGGGGCTCGTCAAGGTAGTCCTCGAGGTCCTCGAGCAGGGCCTGCTGGCGGGCCAGGAAGTCGGGGTCGGCGGCCGCCTGCTCGAGCACGTGGGCGTCGGTCTCGTTCAGCATCCGCAGGGGGTTGTGCCCGGAGGCCTCCCAGCCGGCGGGGTCGATGGTGCGGAACAGCTCCTGGGTGGCGGGGTGCCAGCTCCAGCGGAGGTTGTGGGCGAGGACGCGCAGTGGGGTGAGGGCGTCAGGCACGGTGGGCAGCACCGTGAATCGGTGTAGAGGTCTCATGATTGAACGATCATACAAGTGCGGTCCGATGCCCGGAGCGGGCCTCAACACCGATCAGAGCGCACTGTGACAACAGCGTCATAACAGCGCGCAGGATCGGGCGGTAACGAATCGCCGGGGTCCGCGATGAAGGGGGGGATGGCCGAGCTGACCGAGGTCGACGTGGAGGCGATGGTCCGGGACGCCCGGGCCGGGGACTCCGCTGCCCTCGGACAGCTCTACGACACCTATCGCGACCGGGTGGCCCGGTTCGCGACCGGCAGGCTCGGCGACGCGGAGAAGGCGGAGGACGTGACCAGCGAGACGTTCGAGGCTGTGTGCCGCAACCTCGGCGCCTATCGGCCCGGGACCGGCTTCGAGGCGTGGCTGTTCACCATCGCCCACCGCCGGGTCGCCGACCACTTCCGGCGCCGGTTCCGCCGGCGTGAGGTGGAGCTGGACGAGGCCGCCCACCCGGCCGTCGGCGGGCCCGAGGAGGCCGTGCTGGCCGCCGAGCGGCGGGCCGAGGTCGCCGGCGCCTTCCGGCGGCTCCGGGCCGACCAGCAGGAGGTCCTGGCCCTGCGGGTGCTCGGCGGCCTGTCGGCGGCCCAGGTCGGCGAGGTGCTGGGCAAGTCCGAGGGTGCGGTGCGGGTCGCCCAGCACCGGGCCCTGCGCTCGCTCCGGGAGGCGATGGGGGTGACGGCCGGATGACAGAGCCCAACGGGAACGGGCCCATGGACCCGGACGACGAGCTGGCAGCGCTGGCCAGGCTCGACCTGGCCCTCGACGAGCTGGCCGCCGGGCGCGACCTGCCGGCCGAGGGGGCCGGCGGCGAGGCCGCTGCCCTGGCCACGCTGGCCGCCGAGCTGCGCGCGGCCGCGCCGGCCCCGCCGCCCGGAGCGGCCGAGCGCGGCCGGGCCGTCTTCCTGGCCACCGCCGCCGGTGGCGGCCGGCGCCCGGGCGCGGCCTGGCGCCGCTCGCTGCCGCTGCGGATCGCCGCCGTGGCCGCCGCCCTGGTCGTGCTGGTGGCCCTGCCGGCCACGGCCAGGCAGGCCGAGCCGGGAACGGCCCTGTGGCCGGTCCGCCAGGTCGGCCAGCAGGTCCGCGACCGCCTGGCCGACGACCCGGTCCACCGGGCCACCCTGCGCCTGAACATCGCCGAGGAATACATCAAGGCCGGCTCCG
>CALGFH010000053.1 GCA_937881255.1 uncultured Actinomycetes bacterium | reverse complement strand
TGCCGATCTCCTCGAAGAAGTCGACGTGGGCGTCGAAGAAGAACGACAGCTGGGGCCCGAGCACGTCGACGTCGAGGCCGCGGCGCTGCCCCAGCTCGACGTAGGCGAAGCCGTCGGCCAGGGTGAAGGCCAGCTCCTGGGCGGCGGTCGCCCCGGCCTCGCGGATGTGGTACCCGGAGACCGACACCGGGTGGTACCTGGGCACCTCGGCCGCGCAGTACTCGAGCAGGTCGCCGATCAGGCGCAGGTGCGGCTCGGGCGGGAACAGCCACTCCTTCTGGGCGATGTACTCCTTGAAGATGTCGGTCTGGAGGGTGCCGTCGAGCTCGGCGATCGACGCCCCCTGGCGCTCGGCCGCGACCAGGTACATGGCGAACAGCATCGGCGCCGGCCCGGAGATGGTCATCGAGGTGGTCAGCTCGTCCAGGGGCAGGCCGTCGAACAGGATCTCCATGTCGGCCACCGAGTCGACCGCCACCCCGCAGTGGCCGACCTCGCCCAGCGAGCGCGGGTCGTCGGAGTCGCGGCCCATCAGGGTCGGCATGTCGAAGGCGACCGAGAGGCCGCCGCCGCCCTGGCCGATCAGGTACTTGTAGCGCTCGTTGGTCTCCCGGGCGTTGCCGAACCCCGAGAACTGGCGGATCGTCCAGGGCCGGCCCCGGTACATCGAGGGGTAGACGCCGCGGGTGAACGGGTACTGGCCGGGGACGCCGATGGTGGCGGCGACGTCCCGGTCGGGGTGGTCGAGCGGGTCGTAGAGGGGGGCGACCTCCTCACCGGACAAGGTGGTGAAGTCGGCCTCGCGCTCCCGCCCGGCCGCGTACTGCTCCCGCCACCGCCGGCGCAGCGCGTCGAGCGCGTCGGCACCGGTCACGGCGTCGTTGTCGGGCACGGTGGCCTCCTGGGTGGCCTGGCTGGTCCCCTGATTGTAGGCGCCTGGGCCGCTCAGGCCGGCCGGCGGCCGATCGCGGTGAACAGGGGGGCGAAGACCGTCCGCGGCACCGGGGCCGCCTCGACCTCCTGGAACGCCCGGTCCCAGCGGTGGACGTCGTCCTCGCCGGCCACACCGGCCGCGACCATCGCCTCCCGGGCCGCCCAGGCCGGCGGGCGGACCGCCGCCGGGGGCTGGCCGATGAAGTAGCGGCCGCTGAACTCGAGCAGCTCCAGGCCGGCCCTGGCCACCCGGTCGGCCAGCCGCAGGCCGGCCCGGTTGTCGTCCCCCCGGGCGGCCCGGAAGGCCCCGTAGCGGTCGTTGAGGTCGGTCAGGTCGGCGTGCTCGGGCAGGGTCCGGAAGGCCGTCCCGTCGGAGTCGACCAGGTACAGGCAGCCGCCCGGGCGGACCAGGGTGGCCAGGTGGGCGACGATCGCGTCCTCGGCGCCGCCGTTGTGGGCGAGCACGTGGCGGACCATGACCACGTCCAGCGACCCCGGCGCCAGGCCGGTGTGGTCGGCCCGGGCCTGGGCGACCGAGACGTTGCCGAGGCCGGCCGCGGCGACCAGGGCCGTGGCCGCGGCCACGGCCTCCGGGTCGGCGTCGACGGCCTCGACCCGGCCCTCCGGCCCGACGGCGCCGGACAGCGCCGGCAGCATGGCCCCCGGCCCGCAGCCGACGTCGGCCACCGAGGCGCCCGGCCCGATCCCGGCCAGGTCCCACAGGTCGGCCTCGGCCGCCCGGGCCTGCTCGGCCATCATCCGGTAGCGCTCGACCTCGCCCGGGTCGAGCTCGAGCGCGTAGCGCCGCTCATCGGGCGTCACGAGACCGTGACCGTGACCCGGAGGCGGAGGTGGGCGGTGAGGCCGACGGCGGAGACGTTCCGGTTGAGGGTCGACTGGCCCGAGCGGGGGAAGGGGATGGTCAGGTTGACCACCCGGGTCCGGGTCGGGTTGGGCTGGACCTCGTGGAAGAACCGCAGGGCCAGCGGGCCCGAGCGCACCCCGGCGCCGAGCACGGAGGAGGGGAACGCGTACGGCCCGGCGGAGGCCCGCGGCCCGCTGAGCCCGGGGCCGAGCGGGGTGAAGGTGGTGCCACGGAAGCCGGTGGCGATCCCGCCGGTCCCGTTGGGGATGTCGAGGGTGAGGGCCTGGACCTCGAGCACGACCTGCCGGACCAGCCGCCGGGCGCTCAGGGTGTCGCTGGTCCCGGTCCGCCCGTCGGCCGACTGGCCGGTCACCCGCATCGAGACCGAGCGGGTCGTCCTGGCCAGGACCAGCTTGATGCTGCCCTGGGCGGCGGGCCCGGGGAACTGGAGCTGATGGCCGCTGGGCCCGCCGAATCCCCACACGAGCACGGCCGAGATCGGCTCGGAGGCCTGGTAGCTGACCACCACCCCGTCCTCGAGCCGCTCGGCCACCCGCGCCTGGACGCTCACCCCGGTGGTGGTGCTGGTGGTCGACGAGGAGGTGCTGGTCGAGGAGGTGGACGAGGCCGGCTCGGAGGTCGGGGTGACGGTGGTCTCGGGGATGGTGGTCGGACCGGCCACCGCCGGATCGCCGCCGGGGTCGCGGGCCAGCAGCAGCCCGCCGGCCACCCCGCCGCCCGTGGCCAGCACGCCCAGGACGATGAGGACGACCAGGAGACGTCTGCTCACTACGGGCTCCGAGGTTGGGGCGCTGGGGGGCGCCGGACAGCTGCTCGGCGTAGCCTATCGCGACCTATGGACCCCCGACGCCTGCCCGCGGCGGTCCTGGCCGCCGCCGGCGACCGCCAGGGCGGCGCCATCGAGGTCGCCGCCACCGCCGTCGACGGCCTGCTCGAGGTGGCCGCCGACCCGCCCCTGCTCGAGCAGGCGGTGGCCGTCCTGCTGGCCGGCCAGCCCGCCATGGCCCCCATCTGGCACCTGGCCAGAGCGGCCCGCGGCCCCGATCCCCCGGCGGCCCTGGCCGCCCTGCGCGGCCGTCTCCATGACGACGCCGACGCCGCCGTGGCCACCGCCACCGGCTGGCTCCGGGAGCGCCTGGCCGCCACCGCGGGCGCGGTGGCCACCGTGTCCCACAGCTCCCTGGTCGACCGGGTCCTCGGGGCCCTGGGCCACGGCGGGCCCCCAGCCCCGGTCGTAGGGGTGGTGGGGGCGGACGCGATCGGGCCGGCGGCGCTGCTGAACGCGGCCGGGACCCGGGAGCTGGCCGCCCGGCTGCCGACCCTGGTGGTGGCCACGGCGGTCAAGCTCGTCCCGGCCGAGGTGTTCGAAGTACTGGGCGGGCCGGGGTTCGAGCAGGTGCCCCTGGAGGCGCTGGCCGCCGTGGTCATCGGCCCGGAGGTGCTCTCCCCCGCCGGGGCCGGCCGGCGGGCGGCCGCGCTCAGCCGCTGGCGTCTCTGACGCCGGCCAGGAGCTGGTCGGCGGCGCTGTAGGGGCCGAGCTTGCCGGCGGCGACCTGCTCGGCCAGGGTGTCGAGGGCCTCGCCGTGGCCGAGCTCGCCGAGCTCGGTGCGGAGGCTGGCCAGGGCGACCTCCTCGATCTCGCGGGCCGCCCGGTGGCGGCGGCGGCGTTCCAGCTCGCCGCTGGAGGCCAGGTGGGCGCGGTGGGCGGCGATCGCCTCGACCAGCTGGGCGACCCCGTCGCCGCGCTCGGCCACGGTCAGGAGCACCGGGACCTGCCAGGGGGTGGCCGCGCCCAGGTGGAGCATCTGGCGGAGGTCGCGGGCGACCACCTCGGCGCCGTCGCGGTCGGCCTTGTTGACCACGAACACGTCGGCCACCTCGAGGATGCCGGCCTTGGCGACCTGGACGGCGTCCCCGAAGCCGGGGGCCAGGGCGACCAGGGTGGTGTCGGCCAGCCCGGCCACCTCGACCTCGGCCTGGCCGACCCCGACCGTCTCGACCAGGACGACGTCGCAGCCGGCGGCGTCCAGCACCCGCACCGCCTGCGGGGTCGCCCAGGCCAGGCCGCCCAGGTGGCCCCGGGTGGCCATCGAGCGGATGTAGACGCCCTCGTCGAGGGCGTGGCGCTGCATCCGGACCCGGTCGCCGAGCAGGGCCCCGCCGGTGAACGGCGAGGACGGGTCGACGGCCAGCACCCCCACGGTCAGGCCCTTGGCCCGGTAGGCGGCGACAAGGGCCCCGGCCAGGGTCGACTTGCCGACCCCCGGCGACCCGGTGAGCCCGATCACCTGGGCCCGCCCGGCCGCCGGGTTGAGGGCCTCGGCGGCCTCCCTGAGCTGGTCCCGGTCGCCGTCCTCGACCCAGGAGATCAGCCGGGCCACCGCCCGCTGGTCCCCGGCCCGCAGCCGCTCCAGCAGGTCGGGAAGGGTCAAGCGTCGACCCGGATGAGCAGGGCGTCGCCCTGGCCGCCGCCGCCGCACAGGGCGGCCGCGCCGAGGCCGCCGCCGCGGCGGCGCAGCTCCATGGCCAGGGTGAGCACGACCCGGGTGCCGCTGGCCCCGATCGGGTGGCCGAGGGCGACCGCGCCGCCGTTGACGTTGACCACGCCCTCGTCCAGCTCCAGCTCCTGGGTCGAGCGCAGGGCGACGGCGGCGAAGGCCTCGTTGATCTCGACCAGGTCCAGGTCGGCGGGGGCGACCCCGGCCCGGCGGCAGGCGTCGGCGATGGCCCGCGACGGCTGGGAGTGGAGGCTGGTGTCGGGCCCGGCGACCGTCCCGTAGGCCACCACCGAGGCGAGCACCGGCAGGCCGTCGGCGGCCGCCCGCTCCCGGGAGGTGACCACCACCGCGGCCGCCCCGTCCGAGATCTGGGAGGCGTTGCCGGCGGTGATGGTGCCCTCGGGCGAGAACGCCGGCCGCAGCCGGCCGAGGGACTCGGCGGTGGTGCCGGGCCGGATGCCCTCGTCCTGGTCGACGGTGAGGCCGTCGTCCGACACGACCACGGGGACGATCTCCTCTGCCAGGAGGCCGCGCTTGGCCGCCTCGGCGGCCCGTTCGTGGGAGCGGGCGGCCCACTCGTCCTGGGCCGCCCGGTCGATCCCGAGGCGCCGGTTGGTCTCGTCGGACAGGCCGCCCATGTGGGCGTCGTCGAAGGCGTCCCAGAGCCCGTCGTGGACCATCGCGTCGACCAGCTCGGCGTCGCCCATGCGGGCCCCGAACCGGGCCTTGGGGACCAGGTAGGGGGCGTTGCTCATCGACTCCATGCCCCCGGCGACCAGCAGCCCGGCCTGGCCGAGCTCGACGTACTGGGCGGCGGTGGCGATGGCGTTGAGCCCGGACAGGCAGACCTTGTTGACCGTCAGGGCCGGCACGGTCATCGGGATCCCGGCCCAGGCGGCGGCCTGCCTGGCCGTGATCTGGCCCTGCCCGGCCTGGAGGACGTGGCCCATGACCACGTGCTCGACCGCGTCGGGGGCGACCCCGGCCCGCTGCAGGGCGGCCCGGGTGGCGTGGCCGCCGAGGGCGGCCGCGGGCAGCGGGGCCAGCGTGCCCCCGAACCGCCCGATGGGCGTCCTGGCCCCGGCGCAGATCACCGGCTGGGTTCGCTCGAACATCGTCCTGGGAGTGTACCGCCCGGGGTAGGCTGGCCAGCGTGAGCCTCGGGTTCGTGCATGCCTGCGAGCAGAACCACCTGAACCTGTCCATCATCGGCGGCGGCGGCGTGGTCCAGCTCGCGGCGGGCAAGGTCGTGACCTGCCCCCTCGACCCGTTGTTCATCTACAACTTCGCCTTCGGGATCCGGCTGGCCTACGACGCCGCCGGGGCCGCGGCCGCCTTCAAGGCGGCCGGGCGGGACTACGCGCACGTGCTCGCCTCGCCGTCGTCGCGGCCGGGGCTGGGCGACGACCTGGCCGGGCTCGGCTACCGCCGCACCGAGCGCCAGGCCTACCGGCGGACCGCCGGCACCGGGTCGGGGGCGCCGGGGCTGCTGGAGCTGGGCGACGGCGACTTCGACGCCTTCCTCGAGGTCTGGCGGGACTCGTGGGGGCCCGACGACAAGACCGACGGCCGCGAGGAGGCCTACCGGCGCCGCTTCCGCGACCCCCGCAGCCGCCCCTACCGGACCGCCGACGGCGGCGGGGTCCTGCTGCTGTTCGACTCCGGCACCACCACCCAGCTGTGCCACTTCGCCGTGCGCCGCTCCGCCCAGGGACGGGGGGTGGGCCGCCGGGTCCTCGAGCTGGCCGCCGGCCTGGTGCCCGCGGGCCGGCCCCTGTGGCTGTTCACCGCGGCCGGCGGGTCGGCCGACCGGGCCGCCGCCGCCGCCGGCTGGGACCTCGACCACACCGCCACCGACTGGATCCTCGACCTCTGAAGGGACCTCGCCGTGCAGCTTGGACGCCTCGACCATGTCGGCATCGCCGTCACCGACCTGGCCGCCGCCCGCGCCCTCTATGAGCAGGTGCTGGGCCTCGAGGTCACCCACGAGGAGGTGATCACCGAGCAGGGCGTCCACGAGCTGCTGCTCCGGGCCGGCGAGGCCTATGTGCAGCTGGTCGCCCCGCTCGCCCCCGACAGCCCGGTCGGCAAGTTCCTGGCCAAGCGGGGCGAGGGCGTCCACCACGTCGGCTACGCCGTCCCCGACGTCGCCGCCGCCCTGGCCGAGCTGCGCGCCCAGGAGTTCGAGGTGATCGACCCGGCCCCTCGCGTCGGCTCCGGCGGCACCACCATCGCCTTCCTGCACCCCAAGTCGATGCAGGGCGTCCTGGTCGAGCTGGTCGAGGAAGGAACCGGCCACCGCGGCTGATCCCGGAGGGATCCCCGCACGTAGCGAGGGGGGCAGGAGCCGGTCCTCCCCTGCCCCCCTCGCGTCTTGGGCTCTGGTCGGGGGAACCAGAGCCTCGACTAGCCCGAGCGTACTAGATGGGCGGACCAGTTGTCATGGCGCAAGCATCTCAGATCCAGAGGGGGGCGAGGAAGTCGAGCAGGGCCTCGTTCACGATCTCCGGCTGCTCCAGATTGACCAGGTGCCCCGCCTCCTCGACCAGCAGGAAGCGGGCCCCGGGGATGCCGGCGGCCAGGTCGCGGCCGATCTCGGGGCCGGTCACGGCGTCCTCCTCGCCGGTGACGACCAGGGTCGGGACCGTGATCGTGGCCAGCACGTCGGTGGTGGCGGCGCGGGCGGCCATGCCCCGCTGGGCACCGGCGATGGCCTGGGGGGACTGCTCGCGGATCAGGGCCGCGACCTTCTCGACCACCTCCGGCCGGTGCTCGCGGCTGGTCTGGCCGAGCAGCTTGGGCAGCATCACCTCGGGCACGAAGTCGTTGCCCTCGGCCAGGACCCGCTCGGCCATCGTGAGCCGGTCGTCCCTGGCCTGGTCGCCGTCGGCGGTCGCCTTGGTGTCGAGCAGGACAAGCCCGCTGACCCGGTCGGCGTGGTGGCGCAGGAAGGCCAGGGCTACGTAGCCCCCCAGGGACAGCCCGCCGAGCACCACCCGGTCAAGGCCGCGGTCGTCCAGCAGCCGGAGCAGGTCGTCGGCCAGCAGGTCCATGCCGGCCTCCTCGACCGCCTGGTCCCTGGCCGCCCCGAACCCGCGCAGGTCGGGGACGATCACCTGGTAGGTGCCGGCCAGGGCCTCGACCTGGGGCGCCCACATGCGGCCGTCGAGCGGGAAGGCGTGCAGCAGGACCAGCGGCGTCCCGGCGCCGCTGGAGGCGGCGGGCGGGGCGGGGTCGTCGGGGGCGGGGGTCGACATCGGGTGCTCCTTGGAGTGGGGCTAGGGGCGGGTGCCCCAGTAGGCGGGAAGGGGCGGGGCCTGGAGGCCGAGGGAGTCGAGGAAGCCGACCAGCAGGCCGGCCGTGAACCCCCAGACCAGGACCCCGTCGGCCCAGAACACCGGGCTGGCCAGGTCGGGGATGCCCCGGGCGGCCAGCGCCTCCTCGCCCAGGATCTCGCTGAACGGCATGGTCCCGTGGTTGGCCGGGTCGGCCAGCTGGCGCAGGGTCGGGCGCAGGATCCCGGCGACCTCGTCCGGGCTGGGCACCAGCGGGGCCAGGCCGTCCCAGACCCCGACCACCGGCAGCACGTCGAAGTCGGACACGGCCAGGTAGGTCCGGTCGAGGCTGCCAAGCACCCGGACCCCGGACGGGTCGAGGCCGACCTCCTCCTGGGCCTCGCGGAGGGCGGCCGCGACCCCGTCGGCGTCCCCGGGCTCGACCGCGCCCCCGGGCAGGCCGACCTGGCCGGCGTGCTGGCGCAGGTGGTCGGGCCGCCGCACCAGGACCAGCTCCAGGTCGTCGGCCCCGTCCACCGGGGCCAGGGCGAGCAGCACCGACGCCGGCACCCCGGTGGGGTCGCCGGGGATGACGAACGGCAGCCGGGTCACCCGGTCCAGCAGCGAGTCCCTCACCTGCCCAGGATAGGCCGGGTCCGGCGCGGTCACGCCAGGAGCCCGCCGTCGACCACCAGGGTGGCCCCGGTGATGTAGCTGCCGGCGTCGGAGGCGAGCAGCAGCAGCGGCCCGGCCAGCTCCTCGACGTCGGCCCAGCGGCCCAGGGGGACCTGGGCGACCAGGGCCCGGCTGGTCTCCGGGTCCGACCACATGCGCCGGGTGAGCTCGGTCCGGACCCAGCCGGGGGCCAGGCAGTTGACCCGCACCCCGAGGGGCGCGGCCTCGACGGCCAGGGTGCGGGTGAGGGCGATCACGCCCGCCTTGGCGGCACCGTAGGCGGCCAGCCCGGGGCTGGCCGTGAACCCGGCGATGCTGGCCACGTTCACGATCGACCCGCCGGGCGGCAGGTGGCCCATGGCCGCCTTGCAGCCGACGAACACCGAGCGCAGGTTGAGGCCGAGCACCTTGTCCCAGCCGTCGGTCCTGGTGTCGGCGACATAGGCGGTGAACCCCTGGCCGCCGGCCACGTTGACGACCACGTCGAGCCGGCCCGTGCCCTCGACGGCGGCGGCCACGGCCGCCTCCACCGCCTCCTCGTCCAGGACGTCGGTGACGGCGACGATCGCGTCGGGGGCGCCGGCCCGGCGGGCGGCGGCGGCCACCTCGGCCAGCTCCTCCTTGGAGCGGGCGGCCAGCACCACCGAGGCCCCGGCGGCGGCCAGGGTCAGGGCGGCCTGCCGGCCGATGCCGCGGCTGGCCCCGGTGACCAGGGCCGTCCGCCCGTCCAGGCGCAGCGTCTCCTCGACCGACATGGCTAGCGCTGTGCCTTGTTCACCGGGGAACCCCTTCGCGGTTCCCCGGACCCCTCCGGGGCCCGACAAGGGCCCAGGCGCCGGGGAGGAGCCCGGCGGCCAGCAGGATCTTGAGCGCGTCCCCGGCCAGGAACGGGGTCACCCCCAGCTCCAGGCCGGTGGCCAGGCCGACCCCGACGGTGGCCATCAGGAACGGCAGCCCGAAGGCGTAGATGACCAGGTTGCCGGCGACCATGGTGACCACCGTCCGGGGCGGGGTGCGGTCCCAGCCCCGCTCGGCCAGCCAGCCGACCAGCGCGGCCGCGACCAGGAAGCCGACGATGTAGCCGAACGACGGCGCCGAGACCATGTCGCTGCCCCCGGAGCCCTCGGCGAACCAGGGCACCCACGGGGTCAGGCCGAGGGCCAGGTACAGCACCATCCCGGCCAGGGCCCGGCGCCAGCCCAGGGCGGCCGCGCCGAGCAGCACGGCGAAGGTCTGGCCGGTGATCGGCACCGGCGTGAACGGCAGCTTGACGGCCAGCTGGGCGGCCAGCCCGGTGAAGGCGGCGAACCCGGCCACCAGGACGGCGTCGCGGACGCGGTCGCCCGGCAGCACGTCGGCCAGCACGAGACGGCGGGGTTGGCCGAGAGCGCTCTGCGACACGGACACTGGGTGGCTCCTTCCTGAACCTGCCTCGGGACTGTGCTCGTCGATGCCGGTTGCCCGGCCGCCCAATGCTACGTTGCCGGGGGGCCCCGCCGCGCCGCCCGCCGGAGCTCGGCGAAGCGCCGCTCCCAGCACGCCTTGTGCCAGTGGCGGCGCTGGGAGGTCTCCCCCTCCGGCCAGACCACCACATGCAGGGTGCGGGGGAAGATCTCCTGCTGGCAGCCGGGGCAGCGGTACACCTTGGTCGCCCGGTAGGGCTGCACGAAGCGGAGGTGCCAGCCGTCGGCCACCCACTCCAGAGCCAGCGGCTCGCCCCGGAACCGCCACGGGGGCTGCATCGTCGGCACGGCCCGAGTGTACGCAATCGGCGTAGGCTCGTCGCCGCCGATGAACCGCTTCGAGGACGCCATCGCCCGCGAGCTGCAGCTCCGCGTCAAGGCCCGGACCCGCAGCGTCCGGGCCCTGGCCCGCTGGGCGGCGGCCTCGCTGCCGCCGGGGGCGCTGGTCGCCGACGGGGTCGCCCTGGTGGTGTCGCGGCTGGGCGACGGCGACCCGGACGCGCTGGCCGCGCGGGTCATGACCGAGACCCCCGACCGCTTCGGCCGCAACTGGGAGTCGGGCCCCGCCCACTGAGGGAAGGGGCTGTGGACAGCGGGGAGGCTGTGGACAGCCGCGCGCACCCGATCCCGCCGCGGGCTACCCTCCCGTTCAGGGGCCCCTGATCGGGTGGGTGGTGGGGCTCCGGCGTGCCCGGGTTCGGGGCGCCCGGGGTCGGGGCGCCGGGGTCGGGGTGCCCCGGGGTCGGGATGCCTGGGGTCGGGGCTGTGATCGACGGCACAGGCAGGTGGTGACGGGGGTCATCGGAGCGGCGGCCGCTCCCGGGCCATGCTGGGCGCCGGGGGGGAGCCGAGCGCACGGAGGACCGCATGACCAGCGTCCGCGTCCCCGGGTTCCGCCCGTCGACCAGGGGCCTGCACTTCCCCAACGCCTTCCCCCACGTGCCCAACCTCGAGATCGACCTGCCCGGCGGCATGACCGTCCCGATCGGCGACGCCGCCAACGGGCTCTGCGGCGGCATGGCCTACACCGTCCGCGACCTGTTCGAGGCCGGCCTGGCCCCGCCGGCCATGACCAGGGCGCCCGGCGACGGCCCGGTGTTCCGCTATGTGGCCGACCGGCTGCTGGACAGCCTCTCGCTGCCGTTCGGGCCGGCCACCTACCTGAAGCTGATGCACCCGGCCCTGCCCGACGGCGACCTGGCCATGGTCCACGGCCGGGCCTGGCGGATGGTCCGGCTGGAGTGGCCGGCCATCCGGGGCGACCTGGAGCGCGGCATCCTGAGCCCGCTCGGCCTGGTCAGGACCAAGTCCCGCGACCCCCGCGACCTCGGCGCCAACCACCAGGTCCTGGCCTGGGGCTACGACCTGGCCGGGACCCGCCTGACCCTGCGGCTGTACGACCCCAACCACCCCGACGACGACCAGGTGACCCTGTCCCTGGACACCGCCCGCCCTCGCCGCCCGACCCCGGTGACCAGCTCCCACGGCGGCACGGTGTGGTGCTTCTTCCGCACCGCCTACTCCTTCAAGGACCCGCGCCCCGCCCTGACCGCCCTGCGCGCCTGAGCCGGCGCCCCGCCTCCGCGGCCGACCGGTCCCGGCCACGGGGCGGCGCTAGGCTGGCCGGGTGACCTCCCCCGCACCCAGCGCCCCGGCTCGCCAGGGTGGGCTGGCCGCCCAGCCCGGCTACCCGGCGTTCCTGCTCGCCGCGACCCTGGCCCGGCTGGCCAGCGAGATGTTCCCGGTGGCGGCGGTGCTGCTGGTGCTGGACCGGACCGGGCGCCCGGGGCTGGCCGGGGCGGTGGTGGCGGCCACCACCCTGCCGGCGGTCGTGACCGGGCCCGTGCTCGGGGCCTGGCTGGACCGGACCAGCCGGCGGCGGGTCGCCCTGGCCAGCAACCAGGTGCTGCTGGCGGCCAGCCTGCTCGGCCTCCTGGCCGCCGCCGGCCGCGCCCCCGGCTGGGCCCTGCTGCCGCTGGCCGCCCTGGCCGGGCTGACCGGGCCGCTGGCCACCGGCGGCTACACCAGCATGATCCCCCTGCTGGTGCCCGAGCGGCTGCTGGCCAGGGCCAACGCGCTCGAGGCGAGCAGCTTCAACACCGCCGCCATCGCCGGCCCGGCGGTCGCCGGCGTGGTCGCGGCCACCGCCGGCCCGGCCGGGGCCGTGCTGGCCGAGGCGGCCCTGGCCGCGCTGGCCCTGCCGGCCATCGCCCGCCTGCCCCGGGTCGCGCCCCCGGCCGGCGACCACCCGGCCCCGATGGCCGTGGCCATCCGCCAGGGGCTGGCCCACCTGGCCCGGACCCCGGTGCTGCGCGGGGTCACGGTCGCCACCGCCGTCGGCATGGGCGGCACCGGCCTGCTCACCCTGGCCCTGCCCTTCTGGGCCGAGCGGCTGGGGGCCGGGCGGGCCGGGGCCGGCTACCTCTGGGCGGCCCTGGAGGCGGGGGCGATCGCCGGCGCCCTGGCCGCCGCCCGCCCCACCGCCGCCTGGCCGCCCCAGCGGGTCGTGCTGGCCGGCCTCGGCCTCTTCGGCCTGGTCATGGCGACCTGGCCGCTGGCCCGGTCGTTCCCGGCCGCCCTGGTCCTGGTCGCCCTGGCCGGCCTGGCCGAGGGCCCGGCGTTCGCGGCCACCTTCGCGACCCGGCAACGCTGGTCACCGCCGCCCCTGCGCGGGCAGATCTTCACCACCGCGGCCAGCCTCAAGCTTGGTGCGTTCGCGGTCGGCTCCGCCCTGGCCGGCCCGGCCCTGGCCCGGACCGGCGTCGCCGGCACCCTGGTCGCCGTGGCCGCCGTCCAGCTCCTGGCCGTGGCCCTCGGCCGGGCCAGCGGCGCCCGCGGCCCGTCCCAGGGGCCGGCCGCCACGGCCTAGTGGCGCACCTCGGCCGGCCGGGCCCGGGGCCGGGGGGACGGCGGGCTGGGCGGGCGGTGCTGGTCCAGCCAGGCCCAGGCGGGGATGGCGAGCAGGAACAGGCCGCTGGCCGAGGTGGCGGTGACGCCGGTGTCGTTGAGGACGATGAGCAGCAGCGACCCGAAGGCGCCGAGGCCGAGGACGCGGCGGGTCCAGCCGGGGAGCTGGCGGAGCGGGGGCGGCGGGCGCAGGGCGATCAGGCCGGCCAGCAGCACCTGGAGGGGGCCGGCCCAGGCGAAGGGGCTGTTGGCCAGCAGGCGGAGGTTGCGGGCGAGCTGATCGACCACGACCCCGGCGGCGTCGGCCGGGCCCTGCTGGAGGCGCTCGGCGAAGCGGCCGGCGTGGCTGACCGGTCCGCCGAGGCCGGCCCCGAGGGCCACGACCACGGCCGCGGCCACGGCCAGGCCGGCCAGCAGGACCACCCGGCGGGCCCGGGGGCGGCCGGGGGCGAGCACGACCAGGGCCGCGGCCGCGGTCAGCATGGAGGTGAGGGCGCCGCCGACGTCGGCCCCGAGCCGGGGCAGCCCGTCGACCACGCCCAGGCCCACCAGCAGGGCGGCGGTGGCGACCGCGGACAGGGGCGCGAAGGCGGCCACCAGCATGACCGCGGCCAGGGCGAAGGCGAAGTAGCCGTTGCCGAGGCCGTAGAAGCGCTCGCCGTCCCAGGCGCTGCCGCCGACCAGCGGCTGGGACAGCCCGTGGCCGCCGAGCGCCAGGTCGAGCACGACCAGCCCGAGCAGCACGGCCCCGAGCAGGGCCGGGGCCGCCACCCGGCGCCGGGACGCCCCGGCGGTGGCGGGCCGGTCGAGCCGGAGGGCGACCAGGGTCAGGACGGCGGCCACGGCGATGCCCGACCCGACCCAGCCGACCGCCCAGGGGAGGGCGGCCCCGGGGTCGCGCAGGGCTCCTGGGAGCAGGGCCTGCCAGACGCCGGCCGCGACCGGCTCGGCCATGCTGGCCAGCAGGTAGCCG
>CALGFH010000052.1 GCA_937881255.1 uncultured Actinomycetes bacterium | reverse complement strand
TCCTCCGCGTGGTCGATGGCCAGGCCGACGACGGCGTCGAGGACGTGGGCGCTGACCCACTGGTAGCGGTCGGTGGTGCGGTTGCAGCGGGTGTGGGCCTCGGTCAGCCAGGCGGTGGCGCCGGGGCGGTCGCCGCGGGCGGCGCTGAGGAGGCCGAGGCCGCGGGCGGCCATGCCCTCCCAGCAGGGGTCGCCCAGGTGGGTGGCCAGGGCCCAGGCGTGCTCGAGCTGCTCGGCGGCGGCGTCGACCCGTCCGGCGCGGAGGTCGAGCTCGGCCTTGAGCGCCTCGGGCCAGGGCAGGAAGGCCATCCAGCGCTCCGCCCGGACCAGCTCGAGCGAGTCGGCCAGGGCGACCGCCGCCTGGCTGTGCTCGTCACGCAGCAGGTGGGCCCGGGCCAGGATCGACAGCGACCAGGCCTGCTGGCGCGGGTCGTCGCCGCGCCCGGCCCGGTCGATGGACCCCTGCAGGTGCTGGAAGGCGCCCGGGTAGTCGCCCATGTCGGAGGCGTTCATGCCACGGATGCCGAGGATGGCCCCGAGCTGGACGTCGGTGCTGGCCAGGGCCTCGGCCTTGGCCAGCCAGGCCTCGGCCGTCTGCCGGCGGCCGGCCTGCACGTCGACGAAGCCGAGCTCCCGGTAGGCGGTCACCGCCGTCTCGGCGTCGCCGGCCTCGGTGGCCAGCCGTACCGCCTCGTGCAGGACGACCGCGCCCTCCTCGTCGCGGCCACGGACCGCATGGACCAGCGCGCCGCCCAGCGCCACCAGGGCGCTTCCCTGCAGGGCGGGGTCGGGGTAGGCGGCCGCGTCCGCGCAGGCCCGGCGCAGGCTGTCGATGCCGGCCTGGACGGCGCCGGCCGCGATGGCCGCCCGGCCGGCCTCGAGCTGGCTGGTGACCGCGGCCCGCCCGCTGGCCGGGCGGCTCCTGGGCGAACCGGCCGGGGCGGCCGCGGCCTCCCGCAGCGCCTCCGACGTCTCGACCCCGAGCTCGCGGCGCAGCGTGTCCTCGCACACCGCCACCTGCCGGAGGGCGGCCGCCCGGTCGCCGGACGCGGCCAGGCTGCGCACCAGCAGCTCGTGGTTGCCCTCGTCGAGTGGGTTGCTGGCCACCGCCCGCGAGGCGTAGGCCACCGCCGCGCCGGCGTGCCCCGACGCCAGCAGCCCGAGCGCCGTCTGCCGCAGGCGCGCCTCGGCCGTGGCCGCCAGCCGGTGACGCTCCACCACCAGCCACGAGTCGAAGGTCGGGCTGGCCAGGACGCTGAGGCCGTCGAGCAGCTCGCCGTCCAGGCCGAGCAGGGCCTCGGGGTCGGCCGGCTCGCCGGTCAGCGCGTTGACGTCGGCCGAGATGCCCTCGCCGAGGGTGGTGGCGACCGGGTCGCCGCCGAACAGCCCGGGCGCCCCGAGCGAGCGTCGCAGCTCGGCCAGCGTCCACCGCAGGGCCCCCAGCGGGTCGTCGGCCTCGCTGAACAGCAGCTCGGCCAGGTGCCGGCGGCTGGGCGGCCGCTCGGCCAGCAGCAGGTAGGCGAGCAGGGCCCACGCCTTGCGGCCACGCGGCGACGGCGCCGGCGCGCCGTCACGCTCGATGGCCGGCCGGCCGAGCAGGCGGATCCTCACCACGGCAATCCACTCCTTGGCGATATCGTCGCCCACTCGGCCAGCCGGCCACAACCGGTTCGGTCAGATCCTGGGCCGGCCGCTCGGGCCGAAGCCGTCCCGCGAGTCGTGGCCGTAGCGGCCGGCGACGATGGCGAAGACCACCAGGATCATGAAGATGGTCAGCAGCGCTTGCATCCCGGTGCTCCTGTCACCTGCGGGTCGCGACCACTTCCAGGTACTCCGACGGCATCGCCACCGACGGTCCTGGCTCCTGGTCGTGCTCCCTGGCCAGCGCGGTCAGGTCGTCGAACAGCCGCGCCTTGCCGGCCTCGTCGAGGGCCTCGAAGGCCTTCAGGGTCGGGCCGTAGTTGTCCTTGAAGAACCGCGTGAACTCCTCCGGCGACCGGAAGCGGAACACGAACTCGCGCCGGGTGATCCGGAGGTCGGACACGGCGTCGCCGAGCAGCTCGCGGAGCCGCTCCTCGGTCCCCCACTGGCTCGGCGGCCTGACCCCGGCCGGAGGCGGCACGTGCTTCCCGACGGTGCGGAGGATGCCGCCAACGAAGCTCGTCGGCGTCCAGTTGGCCAGCGCGATCGTCCCGCCCGGCCGGCACACCCGCACCAGCTCGGCGGCGGCCCGCTCCTGGTCCGGCGCGAACATGACCCCGAGGCAGGACAGGACGGCGTCGAACTCCCCGTCGGCGTAGGGCAGGTTCTCGGCGTCCGCCTCGGCGAACGTCACCTCGAGCCCCTCCGCCGCCGCCCGCGCGCGCCCCCGCTCCAGCAGCTCGGGGACGTAGTCGGTGGCGGTCACCTCACAGCCGTAGCGGGCGGCGGCGATGGCGGCGTTGCCGCTCCCGCTGGCCACGTCCAGGACCCGCTCGCCGGCCCGGAGCCCGGCCGCCGGCACCAGGTCCTCGGCCATCACCGCGATCCTGGCCGCCACCGCCGCGTAGTCGCCGCTGGCCCACATCTTCTGCTGCTTCTGCTTGACCGCCACCAGGTCCGGCGGCGAGGTCTGGGTCGTGCTCATGGGATCCCCTCCCGGGTGTTCCTCGTGCGGGCCATCCGGCCCGCCACGGGCAGGTTCCGGCTTGACCGTGTGACCGGCCGTGTGAGGGAGGAACGAGTGTGGGAGCATCGCCCTATGGCATACGACGAAGGCCTCGCGACCAGGGTCCGGGACGTGCTCGGCGGGCGGCCCGGGCTGGCCGAGAAGCGGATGTTCGGCGGGCTCGCCTTCCTGGTGGACGGCAACATGGCCTGCGGGGTGCGGGGCGACGACCTGATGGTACGGGTGGCCGCCGACACCGCCGAGGCGATGCTGGCCGAGCCCGGCGCCCGGCCCTCCGACATGGGCGGCCGGCCGATGAAGGGCTGGCTGCTGGTGGGCCCCGACGGCCACGCCGAGGACGGCGACCTGCGCCGCTGGGTCGGCCGGGGCGTCTCCTACGCCAGCTCCCTGCCCCCCAAGTAGCAGCCGGCCGGGCTCGTTCAGCCGGGCGCCGGCGAGCCCGCCTTCCAGTCGCACCAGGCGCGGATCACGGCCTCGAGGTCGGCCCGGCCCGCCTCGAGCTGCTCCAGGTCGCTGAAGCGCATGGTCCGGGCCAGCCGGCCGTCGCCCTCGAGGCGAGGATGGGTGCCGGGGATCTCGGCCCCCCGGTGGAACATCAGGCTGATGACGTGCTTGGACGGGTTGAAGCTGACGATGTTGCCCTGGTAGGCGAAGGTCGGCGTCTTCCACTTGATCGACTCGGTGACCCGGCCGTCGGCCCCGAGGATGATCTCCCGGGCCCGCCGCATCGCCGCGTCGAGCGGGTGGCCGGCCTGGTCGAACCACCGGTCGACCTCCGGGTTCCGGTTCATGCGAAGTTCAGCCTCCCCCGCCGGCGTCCTCGTATGCGTGGAATCTTATATGCGTTCACTCTAAGATGTGTCGATGCAGGAAGCAATCGACGCGATCGCCCACCCCGGGCGGCGGGCCATGCTCCGGCTGGTCCTGGACCAGGAGCTGCCGGTGGGCGAGCTGGCCGAGCGGATCGGGCTGAGCCAGCCCGCGGCCAGCCAGCACCTCAAGGTGCTGCGGGACGCGGGCCTGGTCAGGGGACGGGTGGACGGCCGGCGGCGACTCTACCGGGTGGACGTCGAGGGGCTGGAGCGGCTGCGCCGGGAGCTCGACGCCTACTGGGGGCCGGCGCTGCTGGCGCTCAAGGACGCCGCCGAGGCCGGGCGGCGCCCATGAGGCTCGCGTCCCACGAGGTCACCATCGCCGCCCCCGTCGAGGTCGTCTGGGCGCACCTCACCACCGCCGAGGGCCTGGTCCGCTGGGTCGGCCCGGCCGCCACCGCCGATCCGGCCCCGGGCGGGGTCCTCCGCTGGACGCACCCCAACGGCGCCACCGTGGTCGGCCGGTTCGTGGAGCTCGTCCCGCACCGGCGCCTGGTCTTCACCTACGGCTGGGAGGACGGCCTGATGGGCGTGCCCCCCGAGAGCACCACGGTCGAGATCGACCTGGTCGAGCAGGACGGCGCGACCACCCTCCGCCTGGTCCACCACGGCCTGCCCCCCGAGGTCGTCAAGGACCACGAGCACGGGTGGGCCTACTTCCTGAACGAGCTGCGGGCCGCCCTGCCGGCCGGCTGAGCCGGGCAGGCCCGCGGGGCAACTCCCCTCCGACCGTTGTCACATTTCGAACGTATGTTCGGGTGGCAAGGTAGAATCGTCCTACGTAGAACAACGGAAGGAGCTCGAAGGTGAGCGACAACCAGGTGACCCTCACCGGCAACCTGACCGACGACCCGGAGCTGCGCTTCACCCCCAACGGGGTGGCCGTGGCCAACTTCCGGCTCGCGGTCGACCAGCGCGTCTGGGACACCGACGGCTGGAAGGACGGCGAGTCGTCGTACTTCCGCGTCAACGTCTGGCGCGACCAGGCCGAGCACGTCAGCCGGAGCCTCCACAAGGGGGCCAGGTGCGTGGTCGTGGGCCGGCTCAAGAGCCGCTCCTGGGAGACCCCGGAGGGCCAGCGGCGGTCGGCCGTCGAGGTCGACGCCGAGGAGGTGGGCATGAGCATGCGCTTCGCCCCGGCCGCCCAGCCCGCCGAGGCCGCCACGGCCGAGCCCGCCGCGCCGGCCAAGGCCACGCCGGCCAAGGCCGGCAACGGGTCGCGCCGGGGCCGACAGCCCGCCAAGGCGGCCGCCGGCCGCGACGAGGTGCCGTTCTGACCGGGGGAGTTCCGTGACCCTCACCATGCAGTCTTCCCCCCAGCAGCCGGCCGGGACCGCTCCACTGGCGGTGCTCAACGGCGTGCTGGAGCACATCACCTACGCCAACGAGGACACCGGTTACACGGTCGCCCGGGTCGCCACCGATCGTGGTGGCGACCCGGTCACCGTGGTCGGCCCGCTGCTCGGGGCCCAGGCCGGTGAGCATCTCCACCTGGAGGGCCGCTGGCGCAACCACCCGCTGTACGGCCGCCAGTTCGAGGTGCGCAGCTACCGGGCCGTGCTCCCCGCCACCATCCAGGGCATCCGCCGCTACCTGGGCTCCGGGCTGATCCGGGGCATCGGCCCCAAGATGGCCGAGCGGATCGTCGACCGGTTCGGGGTCGACACCCTGCGGGTGCTCGAGGAGGACCC
The DNA here is from genome assembly GCA_937881255.1 of uncultured Actinomycetes bacterium. Classification (GTDB taxonomy): domain Bacteria; phylum Actinomycetota; class CALGFH01; order CALGFH01; family CALGFH01; genus CALGFH01. The sequence continues at coordinate 8,343 of CALGFH010000052.1, read as the reverse complement.
CGGGCGGCTGCGCAGCGTGCCCGGCCTCGGCCCGCTGCGGACGGCCATGATCGAGCAGGCCTGGGAGGAGCAGAAGGCCATCAAGGACGTGATGGTCTTCCTCCAGGGCGTCGGGGTCTCGACCTCGCTGGCCGTGCGGATCTACAAGGCCTACCGGGAGGAGGCCATCAAGGTCGTCACCCACGAGCCGTACCGCCTGGCCACCGACGTCTGGGGGATCGGCTTCAAGACGGCCGACAAGATCGCCCAGGGCGTCGGCATCGCCTACGACAGCGGCGAGCGGGTCAAGGCCGGCCTCCAGTTCACCCTGTCCCAGGCCAGCGAGCTCGGCCACTGCCACCTGCCCGAGCCGGAGCTGGTGGCCAAGGCCTCGGAGATCCTCGGTGTCCGGCCCGAGCTGGCCCAGTCCTGCCTGGACGAGCTGGTGCGCCAGCAGGGCGTGATCCGCGACCCGGTGCCGATCCCCGGCTTCGACGACGGCGTCCACGCCATCTACCTGGTCCCCTTCCATCGGGCCGAGGTGTCGCTGGCCGCCGGGCTGCTGCGCCTGCGCTCGGTGCCCGAGCAGGCCGACCGGCTGGCCAACTTCCGCACGGTCGACTGGTCGGCCGCCTTCGCCTGGCTGGAGGGGATCACCGGCAGCCGGCTGGCCCCCGAGCAGGAGACCGCGGTCCGGCTCGCCCTGACCGAGCCGGTGGCCGTGCTCACCGGCGGCCCGGGCTGCGGCAAGAGCTTCACCGTCCGGGCCGTCGTCGCCCTCGCCCAGGCCAAGAAGGCCCGGGTGGTGCTGGCCGCCCCGACCGGCCGGGCCGCCAAGCGCCTGTCGGAGCTGGCCGGGATGGACGCCCAGACCCTGCACCGGCTGCTCGAGCTGCGCCCGGGCGGGGAGGCCGCCTTCCACCAGGACCGGCCGCTGGAGGCCGACCTGGTGGTGGTCGACGAGGCCTCCATGCTCGACCTGCTGCTGGCCAACAAGCTCGTCAAGGCGGTCCCCCCTGGCGCCCACCTGCTGCTGGTCGGCGACGTCGACCAGCTCCCCAGCGTCGGCCCGGGCGAGGTCCTGCGGGACCTGCTCCAGGCCGGCAAGGGCACCCCCGTGCTCCCCCGGGTCCGCCTGACCCAGGTGTTCCGCCAGGCCCAGCAGAGCGGCGTGGTCACCAACGCCCACCGCATCAACGCCGGCCACCCGCCCCTGACCAGCGGCCTCGGCGACTTCTTCCTGTTCGCCGAGGACGACCCCGAGCGGGTGGCCGAGCTGACCGTCGACATCGTGGTCAACCGCCTGCCCGGCCGGTTCGGCCTCGACCCGCGACGGGACGTGCAGGTGCTCTGCCCCATGCACCGCGGCCCGGCCGGCTCGGCGGCCCTCAACGAGCGCCTCCAGGAGGTGCTCACCCCCGCCGCCCCGAAGCAGCCCGAACGCCGCTTCGGCGGGCGCACCTACCGCCCCGGCGACAAGGTGATGCAGGTCCGCAACGACTACGAGAAGGGCGTCTACAACGGATCGGTCGGCACCGTCACCACCATCTCGCCGGAGACCTCGGAGCTGTTCGTCCTGATGGACGAGGACCAGGAGGTCCGCTACGGGTTCGACGACCTGGACGAGCTCACCCACGCCTACGCCCTGACCGTCCACCGCTCCCAGGGGAGCGAGTACCCGTGTGTGGTCGTCCCCCTGACCCAGACCGCCTGGCTGATGCTCCAGCGCAACCTGCTCTACACGGCCGTCAGCCGGGCCAGGCAGCTGGTGGTCCTGGTCGGCTCGCGGCGCGCCCTGGCCAAGGCCATCCGGACCCCCGGCAACGGGCACCGCTACACCGCCCTGGCCGCCCGCCTCCACCGCGGCGGCACCCGCCTGGACGCGGCCGCCGAGCGCCGGGCCCAGGGTCGTGCGACCGGTCCGGCCTAGCGCGCCAGGTAGCGCAGGACCGCCAGCACCCGGCGGTTGTCGCCTTCCGAGGGGGGCAGGCCGAGCTTGCCGAAGATGCTGGCCACGTGCTTCTCGACCGCCCCGCCGGAGACGACCAGGGCGGCCGCGATCCCGGCGTTGGAGCGGCCCTCGGCCATCAGGGCCAGCACCTCGCGCTCACGCCGGGTCAGGGTGGCCAGGCCCTGGGTGTGCCGGCCGGCGCGGAGGAGCTGGCCGACCACCTCGGGGTCGAGGGCGGTGCCGCCGGCGGCGACCCGGCCCAGCGCGTCGATGAACTCGGCCACGTCGGCGACCCGGTCCTTGAGCAGGTAGCCGACGCCGGCGGCGCCGCCCGCCAGCAGCTGGGCCGCGTACCTGGTCTCGATGTACTGCGAGAACACCAGCACGCCGGTCCCGGGATGCCGGCGGCGGAGCTCGAGGGCGGCGCGCAGGCCCTCGTCGGTGTGGGTCGGCGGCATGCGGATGTCCACCACCGCGACGTCGGGACGGTGCTCGGCCACCGCGGCGAGCAGGGCGTCGCCGTCGGCCACGGCGGCGGGCACCTGGTGGCCACGGTCCTCGAGGAGCCGGATCAGCCCCTCGCGCATCAGGGCGGCGTCCTCGGCGATCACGACCCGCATGGGCGGCATGCTCTCACGCGCGCAGCGGCAGCTCGACGGTGACCCGGGTCGGCCCGCCGGGCGGGCTGGCGATCTCCAGGCGGCCGTCCACCGTGCTGACCCGCTGGGCCAGCCCGGACAGGCCGCTGCCGCCGGGGTCGGCCCCGCCCGCGCCGTCGTCGGTGACGCTGAGGAGGAGCATCCCGTCCCGCCCGGTGGCCGACAGGCCGATCCGGGTGGCCAGGCTGTGCTTGGCCGCGTTGGCCAGCAGCTCGGCGGCGCAGAAGTAGGCGATCGTCTCGATCGCCGGGGTGGGCCGGGCCGGGATGTCGGTGGTCAGCTCGACCGGGATGGCGCTGCCGGCGGCGAGGGTGGCCAGCGCGTCGGCCAGGCCGTTGTCGAGCACCGGCGGGTGGATGCCACGGGCCAGGTCCCGGAGCTCGGCCAGGGCGTCCTTGGCCCCCCGGTGGGCGGCGTCGACCAGCTCGCGGGCGCCCTCGACGTCCAGCGGGTCGCCGTCGTCGCCGAGCTTCTCCTTGGCCAAGCCCAGATGCATGGCCAGGGTGGCCAGCCGGATCTGGGCGCCGTCGTGCAGGTCGCGTTCGACCTGGCGCAGCAGCGCGGCGGCGTCGTCCACCGCCACCGCCCGGGTCTGCTCCAGGTCGCGGACCCGCTCGGCCAGCCGGCCCGGGCCGAGCAGGCCTCGCATGGCCCAGCGGTCGGCGGCCACGACCGCCCTGGTCACCCAGGGGGCGGCGAGCACCATGGCCGCGCCGACCGCGAAGACGAGGAACGTGCCCGGATAGGTGGCCACCTGGAGCACGCGACCGGGGAACGGGGTGGCGGCCAGCGCCGGGCTCAACCGCACGCCCGGCGGATGGTTGCGGAACAGGCCCCACCAGAACGGGTAGGTCAGGTTGGCCAGCCCGGCGACCCAGAGGAAGACGGCGTAGAACCCGGCCGCGGCCAACGGCAGCTTGAGCAGCGTGTAGGCCAGGGCCCGCCAGCCGGGGCCGTCGCGCAGCCCCGCGCCGAGCCGGCCCAGCATCCCCCTGGCCGGACGGGCCGGAGGCGGCGGCGCGACCCGCTCGCCGAGCAGCCGAGCGGCCAGGCGGCGGTGGGCGGCGCCGAGCCTCCGGGCCATGCCGGTGGCCAGGGCCAGCGGCAGCAGCAGGGCGACGATCGCGCCAGCCCGCGCCACCGACCTGGCGGTCCCGGGGACCAGCAGGGCCACGATGACGGCCAGGACGGCCACCCCGACCAGGGCCCCGACGAGGCAGAACAGCAGCTCCCGGTGCGCCCGGCGGCGGAACGGCTCCCGCAGCGCGGCACGGGTCAGCGCGATCACCGGGGTCACCGGACCTGTGGTGCCCATGCCCTCATTGTCCCGCTCACGCGTCCCGCCTGGCGAGCAGCCAGGCGCCGACGCCGAGGGTCACGGCGGCATAGAGGCCGAGCATGCCGAGCCCGGCCCACGGCGACAGGAACTGGACCTGGTCGTCGGCCATCGGCTGGGCCACGGTCAGCGAGTTGGCCACGATCGCGATGGGCAGGTAGGGCATGAGCGCCTGGGTGGCCACGGCGACGAACTGGGCCAGGACGTACACACCGCCGACGAGCACGGCGATGGCGGCCGGGGTGTGCCGGACGATGGCCCCGAGGCCGAGGCCGATCAGCCCGACCAGGCAGAAGCCCGCCCCGCCGAGCACCACCGCCCGCAGCACGCCCGGCTGGCCGAGCGCCGGCGCCGGGATCCCGTCGGGCAGGGCGGCCGTCCCGGCGAAGAAGGCGATGAACCCGGCGGCCTCCCCCACGGCCAGGGCCACCGTGCCGAACACCGCCGCCTTGGCGGCCAGCACCAGCGGCCGGTTGGGGATCGCGGCCAGCGTCGCCCGGATCATCCCGGAGGAGAACTCGCCGGTCATCGCCAGCACGCCAAGGACGCCGACCAGCAGCAGGCCGAGGGAGATGCCGGCGAGCGCGTTGTTGGTCAGGTCGGCGGCCGCGTCCTCGGTGTTGACGCCGACGGCGACGGCGATGCCGATGGCACCGGCCACGGTGACCGCCAGGACCCACCAGGTGGAGCGGAGGCTGCGCAGCTTGGCCCACTCCATCCGGGCCACGTGCGAGAAGCGGTACCGGCCGGTTGCCGCGGTGGTCGTCGTCATGAGGTCCTCCCCTCGGAGCCCAGGGTGCCCCGGTACTCGGCGCTGCCGTCGGTCAGCTCGAAGAACGCCTCCTCCAGCGACGGCGAGCGGGCCGACAGCTCCGCCACCGAGGTGTCCGCCAGCAGCCGCCCCCGGCCGATCACCACCACGTGGTCGGCGGTGCGGGCGATCTCACCGATCAGGTGGCTGGACACGAGCACCGCGCGGCCCTGGGCGGCCAGCGACCGCAGCAGGTCGCGGACCCAGCGGATCCCCGCCGGGTCCAGCCCGTTGACCGGCTCGTCCAGCAGCAGCACCTCCGGGTCGCCGAGCAGGGCGGCGGCGATCCCGAGCCGCTGCCCCATCCCGAGCGAGAACCTCCCCGCCCGCCGACCGGCCACCTCGGCCAGCCCGACCAGCCCCAGCACCTCCTCCACCCGGGACCGGGGGAGCCCGTTGCTGGCCGCCAGCGCCCGCAGGTGGTCGCGCCCGCTGCGCCCCGGATGGAAGGTCCTGGCCTCCAGCAGCGCCCCGACCTCCCGGAGCGGCCAGCGCAGGTCGCGGTACCGGCGCCCGCCGATCCGCGCCTCCCCGGCGTCGGGTGCGTCCAGCCCGAGGACCATCCGCATGGTGGTCGACTTCCCAGCCCCGTTCGGCCCCAGGAACCCGGTCACGACCCCGGGCCGCACGTCGAAGCTGAGCCCATCGACGGCGACGATGGGGCCGTAGCGTTTGCTGAGCCCGCGAACCTCGATCATGCGCAACCTCCCTGTTGCTTGCCTGAAGCTCACGCTAGGGGCCGGCCGGGTGGCGCGGAACGCGGCAGCCACCCGTCTTCGGCCGGGGGTTTTCCTCAGGCGTCAGCCGACCAGCTCGCTGCGGCTCCGTCCCTCCTGTGCCGAGATCCCTCCGGCCACCAGCGTGTAGCGTCCCCGGCGAGCGCCGGCGATCCCGTCGCCCCTGAGGCGACCACATGCGTCCGGCCGGACGTGGAACATAACCTGGCCACAGAGGCCGAGCCCGCCATCGATCCCTGCTCGTGAAGGCTCGAGCCGAGAGCCGGTATTCGAAGACTTCGGCGACGAGAGCCGTCAGAAATCCCCTCCATATTTGGCGGCCCTCAATTGCGAAGGGCAGGACGCCGACATCTCCATTCGGCTCAGCAGGGCCCGCCGCCGTCGCCTCCAGCACCGGCGTCGCCTCCGTAGAACCAGCCAGCGTGCCAATCCCGGGAGCGAACCTCCCGGTCGGTGGTTCCTAGACGCGGCTGATGGTTCGAGCTGAGGCGCCAGTAGAGCACGAGCAGCAGGTAGAGGATCGGTACGCCAACGAAAATGCCCAGGAAAACAATGAGGTCCATCGGATCGCCCTCAGGCGCTGCTTGTGCCGCAACGGATTTAGTATGGATTTCGGTCGACCGGCTCACAAGGGCCTGTTGACAACAATCACGCCACATCACCGGCCTGCGCCTTGGTCGTTGTGGTGGTCGCCCAGCGCAGGCTCGGCCGCAGCGTGCTGATGACGTAGCCTCGTCGCTGCTGGAGCCCCAGGCCACAGACGACACGATGAGGCAGCGAGGGAGGCGTTCAGGATGACCGGCACGGGCAAGGTAACCGTCGAGACCCTCCAACGCCTGGTTGACGCCTTCAACGCCCACGATGTCGACGCGGTCATGAGCTTCTTCACCGACGACCCTGTCCTTGAGCTGCCACGCGGGCCACAGCCGTGGGGTCGGAGGTTCCAGGGCGGGAGGAGGTGCGCGCGGGGCTGGCCAGCCGCTTCGCCGGCATCCCCGACGTCCAATACGGCGAGGATCGTCACGCTGGAAGCGCGTAGAGCGGTGAACGTGCTGTCGCGACGACGCCCCAGCTCACTAGGGAGGCCACGGCCGGCGCCGGGGAGTTGCCGATGAGGATTCTTTTTGGTTCCTGGCCGGGGTACGGTCACCTGTTGCCGATGGTGCCGTTGATCCGGGCGGCGCAGCAGGGCGGCCACGACGTCGTGGTCTCTTCCGGTGCCGACATGTCGGGCCTGATCAGCCGGCTCGGCGTCAGCGCCCACCGTTCGGGCGTCACGCTGGCCGAGTCGTATGACCGGATGCCGGATCATGCGACGATCAGCGAGCTGCCCGCCGAGCAGCAGCCCGGCTTCGCGGCCCGTCACCTCTTTGGGGCCGGCGCCGTCGACCGCGCCCGTGACCTGCTCGATCTGCTGCAGACGTGGCGGCCCGACCTCATCGTGCATGACACGCTGGAGCTGGGGTCACCGACCGTCGCCGCCCTGCACCAGATACCGCACGTCACCCACGGCTACGGCCCGATGGTGCCGAACACCGGCTCCTTCGCGGCGTCGATCGCAGCGGCGATCTCGGACGCCGGCTTGCCTGATCCGACACCTGACATCTTCGCCGCACCCTACCTCGACATCTGCCCACCCAGCCTGCGCGGGACCGAACCGAATCCGTGGGCCGCCATCCACCGGCTCCGGCCCTCGCCCGGCGAGATCGAGCCGCACGCCGCGGTCGACCTGGACCTGTCCGCACTGCCCCACCCGGACACCGTCTATCTCACCCTCGGGACGATCATGAACCAGATGCCCAGCGTGTTCCGCGCCGTGATCGACGGATGCATGCGCTGGCCCGTCAACCTCGTGGTCACCACAGGTCCCGGCTTCGAGCCCACCCTGCTCGGCCACTTGCCGCCGGCGGTACGCACCGCGCCGTTCCTTCCCCAAGCGGCCGTGCTGCCCCACTGCCGGGCGGTCGTGTCCCACGCCGGAGCTGGCACCATGCTGGGCGCCCTATGCTATGGCCTGCCACAGCTGTGCCTGCCACAAGGCACCGACCAGCCGTCCAACACCGCGGCGCTGCTGCCCACCGGCGCCGCCCTGGCTCTCCAGCCGGACGAGCTCACCGCCGACACGGTGGCCGAGTCCCTCGGCCGCCTGCTCAACGAGCCGTCGTTCCGGCAGGCGGCGACCCGACTCCGCGCCGAGATCGAGCGCATGCCACCCGCCGCGGCCGTCCTCGACGAACTCCTGGTCGCCACCAACCGATGACCGCCGTCCGGCCGAGCGCTTCCGTCGGCAACGCCGCCCGCTATCGGCGCTCGAAAAGCGGCGTTGCAATCCTCTGTCCAAATCGTCTATCAGCTCTCGCACGGAGAACCGCAGCTGCCGTGATGGTGGGTGGGACCCAGCCAGGACAACAGAAGCGTCGCTGGCAAACGATCTGTAGGAGTGCGCGGCAGCCCTACGACGCCGGCCCGCCGGGTGCGGGCGATTCCTCCATCCACTCAACCCACTGGGCCCGCCATGCTGGTGCCTCGAACGGCTCGGCATAGTAGCGGGTGTCCCGCCAGATCTTCCCGTCGCGGAACTCCACGATCAGCGCCAGATGGTAGATCCGTCCCCCGTAGTCGGATCGGGCCTCGACCACCCACACGTCGCCGGACCCGACCACACGGCGGGGCTGGATGGTCGGTGGGTTGGGATAGGCCTCCTGGAACTCCCGCATCTTGTCGCGGCCCCGGATGCGCTCACCCGACTGGGGCATCTCCATCACGTAGTCGGGGTGGCGCAGCTCGTACTCGGCTTCGGGGCTGAGGTGCTCCAGCCGCTCGAAGAACAGCTCGCGGACCTCCTGCTCGTTCACCCCTGCCTCTCCCTC
>CALGFH010000051.1 GCA_937881255.1 uncultured Actinomycetes bacterium | reverse complement strand
CCGCCCGCTTCGGCGGGGAGCTCCCGGTGGGGCTGTTCGGGGCCAGCACGGGTGCGGCCGCCGCCCTGGTGGCCGCGGCCGAGCGGCCCGACCAGGTGGCTGCGGTGGTGTCTCGCGGCGGGCGGCCGGACCTGGCCGGGCCGGCCCTGGAGCGCGTGACGGCGCCCACGCTGCTGATCGTGGGCGGCGCCGACACCCAGGTCCTGACGCTCAACCGCCAGGCCGCCGGACGGCTGGCCGCCCCGCACCGGATGGAGGTCGTGGCTGGCGCCGGCCACCTGTTCGAGGAGCCCGGCGCGCTCGACGAGGTCGCCCGCCTGGCCGCCGCCTGGTTCGCCGCCTACCTCCGCCAGGTGTCTGCCGACCCCTCGATGCGGTAACCGGTCGTCAAGGGCGCCACCCAGGACGGCTCACGCGAGCATGCGGCGGCCAAGATGCGGGAGCAGCAGCTACGGGGCGCGCTGGCCGATGTCGCCTACCCACTATCCACAGCGGCGGGCTACCAGCTGTGGACAACCCGCCGCTGAGTCGGCCGCCTGCTGATGGCCTATGCCAGGGGGGCTTCGTCCTTGCGGCGCAGCGGTTCTCGGCGCGTATGTACCGCTCGAACGAGCGAACGAGCGGGGAGCGGGCCGGCTTGTCCATGACACCTCAGGAAGTTATGCCAGTTATGAGGTGTCGATCCGGTACACCGGCCCCGCGAACCGGCGCTGAACGTGATGCTGACCAGCGCGTCCGTTGGTCAGGGCTGGTCGTGCCCCCTCAGGCCTGGACATGAGGCTAACCAGCGTTCTTGCTGGTCAGAGGCCATTTGGTGGGCCTGGGAGGACTTGAACCTCCGACTTCATCCTTATCAGCAAAATGCAGGGAACCGCTGTGCCAAGCGCCGTTCTCGCAGGTCACGCCCGACCGGAGAGCCGGAAGTTATGTGCTCTCATGGCGTTCAGTTATGTGCTCTGCTCAGGGCCTTTTCCATGCCAGATCTACACCCTTCACCCCTGCTGGTTCCCGGCTGAGGCGTAGGCCTGCTCCACGACCTGGACGACGACCCGGCCGTCCTCACCGCTCGGGCGGGGCTGGCGGCCGGCCGCGACCGCCTCGACGAACTCGGCTAGCTGGGCCGAGTACATGGGTTGGGTGCAGTGCTCGTAGCCCGGCGGCAGTTCGGTCATGTCCCAGACCCGGGCGTAGCCGCCGGTTCCGTACAGCTCGGTGTCGGCCTCCAGGCCGCCCACCCACGGCTGCCACCAGCCCGACTCGACCACCGAGTTGGTGTCGTTGGACCAGCTAATCAGCAGCACGGCGTCGTCGTCCACGGCGGAGCCGCCGTAGCGAGTGCCGATGGCCGCGCAGACCCGCACCGGCTGCGGATCGCCGAGGAGGTAGCGGGTAGTGTCGATGGCGTGGACCCCCATGTCCAGCAGGGCGCCCCCGCCGGCCAGGGCCGGGTCGGTGAACCACCCGGATGGCCCCCACCGGACGTGTCCGCCGTAGCCGCGGGTCTTGACGATCGTGCCCAGGTCGCCGGCCTCGACCCTGGCCCGCAGGGCCCGCACGTCCGGGTGGAAGCGCCAGCAGTGGGCCACCATCAGCCAGGCCCCGGACCCGCGGGCGGCCGCAACCATGGCGTCGGCCTCGGCCACAGTGGGCGCCATCGGCTTCTCCACCAGCACGTGCTTGCCGGCCTCCAGGAACGCGATCGCCTGGGCGGTGTGGAGGGCGTTGGGGGTGCCGATCACGGCTGCGTCGACCTCGGGATCGGCGGCCAGGGCGCGCCAGTCGGTGGTGATCCTCGGGATGCCGTAGCGTCCGGCCAGGCGGTGCAGGGACGGCTCGCGCCAGTTGGCCGCCGCCACCAGTTCGGCGCCCGGGTGCTCCAGCGCCGCCCGGGCATGGAAGTCCATGATCCAGCCGGTCCCGAGCACCGCGATCCGAAGGCAGCCCGGGTCGGGGGCCGTCACCCCTTGACCCCGGTGAGCGTGACCCCCTCGACGAAGACCTTCTGGGCGAGGAAGAAGATGACGAGCACCGGCAGCGTGAACAGGATCGAGGCGGCCATCTGAAGGTTGGCCAGGATCCCCCGCGACAGCTGAGTCAGCTGCTGGAGGGAGATGGCCAGGGTCCAGGTGTCGGGGTTGTTGCCGGCGTACAGCAGGGGGCTGAAGAAGTCGTTCCAGCAGTAGAGGAAGTTGAACAGGGCGACGGCGGCGATCGCCGGCTTGGCCAGCGGCAGGATCACCCGCAGGAGGATCTGGAGGTCGTTGGCCCCGTCCACGCGGGCGGCGTCGGACAGCTCCTGGGGGATGGTCATGAAGAACTGCCGGAGCAGGAAGATGGTGAACGCGTCCCCGAAGAACAGCGGGATGATCAGCGGTTTCAGCGACCCGATCCAGCCCAGGCGGACGAAGATGATGTACAGCGGGACGATCGTGATCTGCACCGGGAGCATCAGGGTCGACAGGAGCAGGACGAAGCTGACCTGGCGGCCGCGCCACTGGAGCCGCGACAGCGCGTAGGCGACCGGGATGCCCGACAGCACCACCCCGACGGTCCCGAGCCCGGCGTACAGCAGCGAGTTCCAGGCGTAGCGCCAGAAGGGGAAGAACTCGAACAGGTCGGTGAAGTTCGCCCACCGGAACGGGCTCGGCCAGATGCTGAGCGACCCCATCTGCTGGTTGGTCATCAGCGCGGTCGAGACGATGAACGCGAACGGGATGAGGAACATGATCGACAGGGCGATCGCCACCGAGTGGTTGGCCACGGCCAGGAGCCGGCGCCGCCGCCGGACCGAGGCCGGCACCCGCCGCCTGGTGGCCACAGGGCCGGCGCGGGCCCCTGGGCTGGAGACGGCGGTCACCGGAACCCGCCCTGGTAGTGGACCCACCGTCGCGAGCTGCGGATGAGCAGCAGCGTGCAGGCCATGATGACCACGAACATGACCCAGGACAGCGCGGCCGCGTAGCCCATGTGGAACCCCTCGAAGCCCTGGTTGTAGAGGTGGCTGGTGTAGAACAGCAGCGAGTCCTGGGGGGTGCCGACGGGGTTGTCCCAGTCGCCGGACTTGGAGACGACGTAGGCCTCGGTGAAGTACCGGAAGCCGTTGATCACCCCGATGACCACCGAGAAGAAGATCACCGGCGAGATCATCGGCAGGGTCACGTGCCGGAACCGCTGGAGCGGGCCGGCACCCTCGAGGTCGGCCGCCTCGTACAGCTGCCTGGGCACGTCCAGCAGGGCGGCCAGGAAGATGATCATCGTCTGGCCGACCATCCAGGTGGCCAGCAGGGCCAGGCCCGGCTTGGCCCAGGCCGGGTCGCGGAACCACAGGGGCTCGGGCAGGTGCAGGAAGCCGAGCACGGCGTTGACCGGCCCGCCGGGGTTGAGCAGGAACACGAACCCGAGGGCGGCCGCCACCAGCGGGACCATGGTGGGCAGGAAGAACACCGTCCGGTAGAACCCGAGCCCGCGCCGGACCCTGGTCAGGACCATCGCGGCGCCGATCCCGAAGGCGATCTGGAGGGGCACGATGATCGCCACCACCCAGGCGGTGTTGCGCACGGCCGTCCAGAAGCGCCCGTCGCTGGTGAACATGAACTGGTAGTTGGCCAGGCCGACCCAGACCGGGTCGGTGAGGATGTCGTAGCTGGTGAACGAGAAGTACAGGCTGGACAAGATCGGGTAGACGTAGAACACGGCGAAGCCGATGATCCACGGCGACATGAAGGCCAGCGCGACCAGCTGACGCCGCCAGGCCGAGCGCCGCCGGCGCCGGCGGCGCTCGGCGGCGCGGGCCTGCTCGGCGGCCGGCGGCCGCACCGAGACCGTTGCCACGGCGGCCTCCCCTACCCGAGCTGGAGCTGCTTGGCGATCTGGTCGTCGAGCTTGACCAGCTCGGCCTGGAGGTCACCGACCTTGCCCGCCTGGTGCTTCTCGGCCAGACTGCCGAACAGGTCCTGGTCGGTCACCCCGATGGGCGTGATCGGCTTGAAGGTCGACTTGGGGTTCTGGAAGATCTTCATGAAGGTCGAGAAGTGCTCGTCCGCGTTCAGCTCCGGGTCCTTGAGCGACTCGGTCGTCGACGGCACGTTCCGCAGGCCCTTGGCCAGGGTGACCAGGGCCGAGGTCTCGGTGGTCATGTACTTGACCAGCAGCCACGACTCGGCCGGGTTCTTGACCCCCTTGGGGATGCCCATGATGGTCCCGCCGACCTGGCCCGAGCCGTACAGGTCGGGCTGGGCGTCGTCGACCGGGAACGGCGCGGTGGCGTAGTTCACCTTCGCCTTGTCGGCCGCGATGAAGGCGTTGCGCCACTCGCCGTCGATCATCATGGCGATCTTGCCGGTCTCGAAGCCGTGCTGGGCCGACCACTCCGAGTCGCCCCCGCCGAGGCTCCCGAAGAACTTCTGGAGCTTGTCGTAGCCCATGGTGTCGACCATCGACTTCTGCCACTCGAGCATCTTGGTCCAGTTGGGGTCGGTGCTGAGCGAGGGCTTGCCCGAGCTGTCGTACCACTTGGCGGCATAGGCGTGACCGAGGGTGTTCACGCTGTTCTGGTAGGCCCCGAACAGCGGCATGAAGCCGGCCACCTTGATGCTGCCGTCGGCGTTGTACTCGGTCAGCTTCTCGGCCATCGTCTTGAGCTCGCTCACCGTCTTGGGCGGCTCGCTGAAGCCGGCCTTGGAGAGCAGGTCGACGTTGTAGTACAGGCCGTAGGCGTCGGTGAGCATCGGCAGGGCGCACTGGAGGTTGTTGTACTGGGTGTAGCTGAAGATGGCCGACGGCCACATCGCCTGCTTGTCGATCTTGTCGGCCTGCAGGTTGGGGTTGAGGTCCTGCCAGGCGCGGGTGTCGCAGTACCGGGCCGCGTTGTCGGGGGTGAAGGAGATGGCCACGTCCGGCGGGGTGCCGCCGTTGATGGCCCGCTGGATGGCCTCGTCGTCCTTGCCCTGGACGTGCTTGACCGTCATCCACGGGTACTTCTGCTTGACGCTCTCCAGGACCTGGGTGGTCACCTTGCCCTCGCGGCCGGAGAAGTTGCTCCAGACCGTGAGGGTCATCGGGTCGTGCTGGGCGTTGGGGTCGAGGGTGGCCGCGGGCTTGGAGTCGTCGCCGCCGCCGGCGGTGCAGGCGGCGGCGAGCAGTGCGATTGCCAGGAGACCGATGACCCGTCGTCGCATGGGGCGCTCCCTTCAGGAGGGCGGACGGTGCTGCCATTTGCTGGGCTTCAGACCACGAGCTCCTTCCGGTCGAGCATGGTCGCGGGATCGAACAGCCGGCTCTGGGCGACCTCGAGGGCGGTGGCCACGGCGCCCTGCAGCACCGCGTTCTCGCCCAGCGCCGAGACGGCCAGGCGGGGCCGGAGCGGAGAGAGCGTGCGCAGCTCCCGTTCGATGGGGGGGAGCAGCAGGTCGGCGTTGCCGCCGACGCCGCCGCCGAGGATGACCAGCTCCAGGTCGACCACCGCCATCACCACGGCGAGGCCGAGGGCGAGGCGCCGCGCCTCGTCCTCGACCACCCGCCCGGCAAGCGGGTCGCCCTTGCGGGCCAGGGCAAAGACCTTCTTCGCGCTGAGCGACCCGGTCAGGCCGGCCTGGCCGGCGGCGCGGACCACCGCGGCGCCGTTGACCGCCTCCTCGAACGCGCCGCGGCGCCGGACATGGGGGTCGTAGGGGTCGGCGCCGATGGGCAGGTAGCCGATCTCGCCGGCGGCGCCGCTGGCCCCGCGGTACAGCTTGCCGTCCAGCACCAGGCCCATGCCGACGCCGGTCCCGACCGAGAGGAAGCCGAAGTTGCGGACGTCCCCGCCAAGGCCGCGCCAGCGCTCGCCCTCGGCGGCCAGGTTCACGTCGTTCTCGACCCCGATGCGGCTGCCGAGCTCGTCCCGCAGCGCCGCCACCAGGCCCTGGCGGCCCCAGCCGGGCAGGTTGGGGGCCAGGGTGACCGCGCCGCGAGTCGGCTCGAACACGCCCGGGCTGCCGACGGTGACATGGTGTACCCGGTCCCAGCCGATGCCGGCCTCGGCGGCCAGCCCATGGGCGATCGCGCCGATTTGGCCGATCAGGGTGCGGGCGCTCGAGGCCTGGGCCCGCTCCTCACGGCGGCCGACCACGGCGCCGGTGATGTCGGCCAGGGCGGCCCGGACCCGTCGCCGGCCCACGTCGATGCCCACCACCCAGCCGGCCTCCGGGTTGAGCTCGTAGAGCACCGCGCTGGGCCCGGGACGGCCGCTGGATCGGCCGACCTCCCTGACCAGCCCGGCGTCGAGGAGGGCGTTGAGACCGAGCGAGACGGTCGGCTTGGAGAGGCCGCTGTCCCGCGCCACCTGGGCCCGGGAGACCGGGCCGGTGCGCTGGATCCGCTCGAGGATGGTGCGGGCGTTGATGGCCCGCAGCAGGCTGGGCGTGCCCACCGTCGCCGGCTGCTCGACCAAGGAGCTCTCCTGTTATAGTTAGGAAACCTTCCTCACGTTCGCCCATTATCGACGGCCGGACAGGGAAGTCAACCCCGGCTGCGGGGTTGCCACCGGCCGCCTGGACAGGAGGGACGACATGGCCGAGCTCGCGCTGCGCGGCGGGGCGCCGGTCCGGCCCCAAGGCTATCCGGCCTGGCCGGTGCATGACGAACGCGACGTCGAGGCGGTCGCCGAGGTGGTGCGGAGCGGCCACTGGGGCGGGTTCCCCGAGCCGGGACCGCTGGCCGCCGAGTTCGCCGGGCGGTTCGCCGCCTACCAGGGCTCCCGGCACGGTGTGGTGATGGTCAACGGCACCGTCACCATGGAGGTCGCGCTCAAGGCCCTCGTGATCGGCTGGGGCGACGAGGTGATCGTCCCGGCCCTGACCTTCGCGGCCACCCCGTACGCGGCCATGGCCGCCGGCGCGCTGCCGGTGTTCTGCGACGTCCTCCCCGACACCCTGACCATCGACCCCGACCAGGTCGAGGCGGCCGTCACCTCCCGGACCAGGGCCATCATGCCGGTGCACCTCGGCCACCAGATGGCCGACATGGACCGGCTCACGGAGATCGCGCGGCGCCACGGGCTGGCGCTGGTGGAGGACTGCGCCCACGCCCACGGCCAGCGCTGGCGCGACCGGGGGGCCGGGTCGTTCGGCGCGTTCGGCTCCTTCAGCCACCAGTCCACCAAGCTCCTCACCGCCGGGGAGGGCGGCAGCCTGATCACCAATGACGAGGGGCTGGCCCGGCGGGCCCACTCGCTGATCGACTGCGGCCGGGCCAAGGACCCGGAGGAGAAGGAGTTCACCTTCGGCGCCAACTACCGGCTGGGCGAGCTGCACGCGGCCCTGCTCCTGTGTGCCCTGGAGCGGCTCCCCGGCCAGCAGGCGCAGCGGGCCGAGGCGGGCCGGCACTTCGAGCAGCTGGCCGGCCAGGTGCCGGGGATCCGGCTGCTCCCGCCCGATCCCCGCATCACCCGCTGGAGCTTCTACCGCTACATCGTGCTGATCGACCCGGAGGCCTTCGCCGGGGCGGGCAACCGGCGGGTCTGCCAGGCGCTGGAGGCCGAGGGGGTCGGCGCCTGGGAGGGCTACGAGCCGATGAGCCGCTACGACCTGTTCCAGCCGGCCCTGTCGCGCCTGCCGGTCGCCGTCGAGCACGCCACGCGCCTCGACCCGGCCCGGATGTCGTTCCCGGTGGCCGAAGACGCCGGCCTGCGCCGGACCGTGTACCTGGACGAGAACGTCTTCCGGGCCGGGCGGCGGGGGGTCGAGGACGCGGTCGAGGCCCTGGCCAAGGTCCAGCGGCACGCCGACGAGCTGGTCGAGGCCGGCACCTGAGGCCGGCCCGTCAGCCGGCGAAGAACCTCGGCAGATACGGACGGCTGGCCTGGAGGAGCGCGTCCAGCAGGGGCGCGGCCACCCGGTACTCGCGGACCAGGGGGTTGGCGAGCAGCGCCTTGAGGGCGACGGTGCGGTCGCCGGTCACCGCGGCCTCGACGGCCAGGCGCTCGTAGGCCTTGGCCTGCTGCACCAGGCCGAGGAGCTCGGGGGCGAGCGGGTCGAGGGGCAGCGGGTGCGCACCGTCGGCGTCGATGCGGGCCGGGACCTCGACCACGGCGTCGTCGGGCAGGCCGGGCAGGGCCCCGTCGTTGCGGACGTCGACCACCTGCACGTCGCCGGTACCGGCATGGAGGGTGGCGATCAGGGCGGCCGCGGCCTCGCTGTAGAAGGCCCCGCCGCGCCGCTCCAGCAGCTCGGGCTTGGTGTCGAGCCCGGGGTCGCGGTACAGCTCGAGCAGGCCCCGCTCGATCTCGGCCACCTGCTGAGCGCGCGAGGGGCTGCGCCGCTGCTCGTCGAGCACCTCGGCGGTGGCGTAGTAGTACCGGAGGTAGGTCGAGGGGACGACCCCGAGGGCCTGGAGCAGCTCCAGAGGGAGGCCGAGGTCGCGGGCCAGCCGGGGGCCGTGCCGCTCCAGCAGCTCCGGCAGCCGGTCCACCCCGTCCACCTTGACGGCACGCTCCCAGGTGAGGTGGTTGAGGCCGACGTGCTCGAGCTCGACCCGCTCGGGGGCCACCTCCAGTTGGGCGGCGAAGCGCCGCTGGAACCCGATGGCCGAGTTGCACAGTCCGATGGCCCGATGCCCCCGGTCCAGCAGGGCCTGGGTGATGATGCCGACCGGGTTGGTGAAGTCGACGAACCATGCGCCGGGGGCGCCACGGCGCACCGTCTCGGTGGCCAGCTCGAGCACGACCGGGACGGTGCGCAGGGCCTTGGCGAAGCCGCCCGGGCCCGTCGTCTCCTGGCCGACGCAGCCGAACTCCAGCGGCAGGGTCTCGTCCACCAGGCGCATGGCCTGGCCGCCGACCCGGAGCTGGACGACCACGAAGTCGGCGCCGTCGATGGCCTGCTCGCGGCGGCCGGTCTGGACCAGGCGGCCGTCCCAGCCGGCCCGCGCCAGCATGCGCCCGGCCAGGCCGGCGACCACTCCCAGGCGCTCGGCGTCGATGTCGAACAGGACCAGCTCGTCGACCGGTAGGCGGTCCTCCCGGGTGGCGAAGCCCTGGACCAGCTCGGGGGTGTAAGTGCTGCCGCCCCCGACCACCGCGATCTTCAGGCCCACGGCCGCCCCCTTCCGCTCGATCTCCGCCGGCTGCTATTGTTCAGCCACCATGAGTAGGTTAGGAAAGTTTTCTTACTCTACAACGGTGGGCAACCGGTGGGGCCCGGCGTGAGCGCCCCGGCGGTCCTGGCCGTCGACGGGGGCAACTCCAAGACCGACGTGGCCCTGGTCGACGCCGGCGGCGGCGTGCTAGGTGCGGCCCGCGGGCCCGGGGCATCCCACCACCACCTGGGCGTGCCGGCCGCCATGGACACGCTCGAGGCGCTGATCGTGGCCGCCTGCCACGACGCCGGCCTCCCGGCCGGCGAGCGCCCGCTGGCCGCGGTCGGGGTCTGGTGCCTGGCCGGCGTCGACTTCCCGGCCGACGACCAGGCGCTGGGGCCGGCGATCGCCGGCCGCAGCTGGGCGCGCGAGGTGCTGCTGCACAACGACGTGTTCGCGGTGCGGCGCGCCGGCAGCGGGCGCACCTGGGGGATCGGCGTCGTGGTCGGGGCCGGCATGAACTGCGTCGGGGTCGTGCCCGACGGCCGCGAGGTGCGCTTCCCCGCGATCGGGGAGCTGTCCGGCGACTGGGGCGGCGGACGCGACGTCGGCGTGGCTGCGGTGGGCGCCGCCCTGCGTGGCGAGGACGGACGCGGGCCGCGCACCACCCTGACCCGGCTGGTGCCCGACTGGTTCGGCCTACCCTCGGCCCTGGCCGTGGTCGAGGCGCTGTTCCTGGAGCGGATCGACCAGCGGCGGGTGCTGGAGCTGGTCCCGCTGGTGTTCGCCGAGGCCGACGCCGGCGACGAGATAGCGGCCCAGCTGGTCGCCCGGCAGGTGGACGAGATCGTGGCCATGGCCGGGGCGGTCATCCGCCGGCTCGACCTGACCGGCCGCGACGTCGAGGTGGTGCTCGGCGGCGGCCTGTTCCAGCGCGAGGCCCCGAGCTTCCTCGAGCGGATCCGGTCACAGGTCGTCGGGATCGCCCCGGCGGCCCGGCTCACCCAGGTCACCGCCCCGCCGGTGGTCGGGGCGGCGCTGCTCGGCCTCGACCGGCTGGGTGCCGCCCCTGGAGCCGCCGAGCGCCTGCGTGCCACCCTCACCCATGAGCGCCTGGGAGCGCTGCGACCGGTCATGGCCTCGAACCGCTGAGGAGGCAGAGATGGGCAGGATCGTGCTCGAGCACGTGAGTAAGGAGTTCCCCGGCGGCGTGCAGGCGGTGCGGGACGTATCCCTGGAGATCGGCGACGGCGAGTTCATGGTGCTGGTCGGACCGTCGGGCTGCGGCAAGACCACGATCCTGCGCATGATCGCCGGCCTCGACGAGGTCACCGACGGCGAGGTCACCATCGGCGACCGGGTGGTCACCGACGAGAAGCCCAAGGACCGCGACATCGCGATGGTCTTCCAGAACTACGCCCTGTACCCCCACATGAACGTCGAGCAGAACATCGGCTTCGGCATGCGGCTGCGCCGCACCCCCAAGCCGGTCGTCAAGCAACGCGTCAGCGGGGCCGCCCAGGCGCTGGCGCTGCTCGACTACCTCGCCCGCAAGCCGGCCGACCTGTCCGGCGGGCAGCGCCAGCGGGTGGCCATCGGGCGGGCGATGGTGCGCGAGCCCAAGGCGTTCCTGATGGACGAGCCCCTGTCCAACCTGGACGCCAAGCTGCGGGTGCAGATGCGCGCCGAGCTGGCCCGGCTGCACAAGCAGCTCGGCACCACGATCGTGTACGTCACTCACGACCAGGTCGAGGCGATGACGCTGGGGACGAGGGTGGCGGTGGTCCGCGACGGCGTGCTCCAGCAGGTCGACACGCCCCAGGTGCTGTTCCACAACCCGGTCAACCTGTTTGTGGCCGGCTTCATCGGCTCGCCGACAATGAACCTGGTCGAGGCCGCCGTCACCGGCGACAAGCTCGAGTTCGGCAGCCACCGCCTGCCCGTCCCGCCCGGGACGGCCCTGGAGGCCTACAACGGGCGCACGGTGATCCTCGGCATCCGCCCGTCGGACTTCGAGGACGCCGACGTCTGGCGCGACGAGCGGCTACCGGTCATCGAGGTGACGGCGGACGTGGTCGAGGACCTCGGCACCGAGGCGCACGTCCTGTTCAGCGTCGATGCGCCGCCGGTGCAGGTCGAGGGCGTCGACGAGGACCCCGAGGCCGGCGCGCCCATCCCGCTGGTCGCGGCCGAGGGGACCAGCGTCTTCACGGCCGCGGTGGACGCCAGGACGGCGGCCCGGATCGGGAGCACCGTGCGGCTCTCGGTGAACCCAGCGCGGTTCCACTTCTTCGACCGCGACAGCGGCCGGGTGATCCGCTCCCGTCCGCAGCCGGCGGCGTCGAGTTGACCACGACCGGCACAACCCTGCCCGAGCTGGAGACGCCGGCGCTGCTGATCGACCTGGACGCGCTGGAGACCAACCTGGCCGGGATGGCCGCCGTGGCCGCCCGGGCCGGTGTCCGGCTCCGCCCGCACACCAAGACCCACAAGTCCCCCGAGATCGCCCGCATGCAGCTCCAGGCGGGCGCCGCCGGGATCACCTGCGCCAAGCTGGGCGAGGCCGAGGTCATGGCCGACGCCGGCCTTGACGACCTGCTGATCGCCTATCCCCTAGTGGGCGACCGGAAGCTCCGCCGCCTCCGCGACCTGATGGACCGGGCCAGGGTCCGGGTGAGCCTGGACTCGGTCGAGGTGGCCGAGGGCCTCGGCCGCGTCGGCCGGGAGCTCGGCCGGGACGTCGAGGTCCTGGTCGAGGTCGACACCGGCCTGCACCGGCTCGGCCGGCCTCCCGGCCAGCCGACCGTCGAGCTGGTCGGCCGGGTCGCCACGGTCCCGGGCGTCGAGGTGGTCGGGCTCCTGACCCACGCCGGCCACGCCTACCGGGCACACGCACCGGAGGAGTTGCGGCGCGTTGCCGAACGCGAGGTCCTCGACCTAGTCGAGACGGCGGAGCTGTGCCGACGCGACGGGATCAGCCTCGGAGAGATTAGCGTCGGCTCGACCCCGACCGCACGGATCGGCGCCTTCGTCGACGGCGTCACCGAGATCCGCCCCGGCACCTACGCCCTCAACGACGCCACCATGATGCGCCTCGGGGTCGCCACCGAGGCCATGGCGGCCGCCAGGGTGCTGGTCACCGTCGTCGCCCGGCCGACCGACGAGCGGTTCGTGGTCGACGCGGGCAGCAAATGCTTCACCACCGACAACATGGGAAGCATGGCGGACTGGCTGGTCGTCGCCGGCCGCCCCGACCTCCACATGGACTTCCTCAGCGAGGAGCACGGCGTCGGCCACCGCGCCGGCAGCGACGGCGTCCGCATCGGTGAGCGGCTCCAGGTGATCCCGAGCCACGCCTGCGCATGCGTGAACATGTTCGACGTGGCCTACGGGGTCCGCGACGGCCGGCTGGAGCGGGAGTTGCCCATCGCCGGCCGGGGCAGGGTCCGCTGACCGGTACCATCAGCCGCCTCGGCGTCACCGTCCAGGGGCGCCGGCATCCGACTCCAGCAGGCCGAGAGCGTCGCAGTCGGCGGCCGGGGTGTCCACCAGGCCGGGGTCGGTGACGGCCCCGAACTCCTTGGAGGACGACGCGGTCGACGCCGAGGTCGGCGTACTCGGCCAAGCGGGCCCGGCGGTTCGGGCCGGGGCGACCGTGACCGATTCCCCGGAGGTCAGCTCGGGGACCGCCGCTGGTCCTCGGCAACATCTGTTCCATAAATGGGCCAGCCCCCTCCGGAGGGACGTTCCGCGGGGTGGCAAGCACCGGCAACCTCCCCGCTATCGACGCCGCGATGTCGGCCGCGGTCACGGTGTACCGGAAACCCGCCTCCAGGGCCTGGCTCCAGCGACATGGCGCAACCCAACGCCGCACGGCCACCGCTCGGCAGACCGCTGTCACACTCCCATCACCGATGCCCGGCTCTGCAACCCCGTACCCGGCTGCACGAGCCACGGCAGAGCGGCGTCCTCATCGGTCACGACCACGACGTCATCGCCCGGTGGTGCGGCCAGAGGTCGGCGACCAGCGAAACCGGTACGGGCGGCCTATGACACCTCAGGCAGTTATCACTGCGGTAAGCAAATGGTGTGATGGTGTCGTAGGCTTGTGGGATGACCGATGAGGACGCTCGATCATTGCCAGGAGCGGCGCAGGCGGCGCTGCGCAAACGGGCCGTACGGGTGGTGCTGGACGGCATGACCCAGGCCGAGGCCGCGCGGGTGTTCGGGGTACATCCCAACGCGGTGAACCGCTGGATCAAACGCTATCGGGAGGGCGGCTGGGACGGGCTTTCGGAGCGGCGCCGCGGCCGCCGCGCGGGCGAGCAGCCGGTCCTTGCTGCACCGCAACAGCAGGAGGTCATCGCGCTGGTGCGGGAGAGCACCCCCGATCAGCTCGGCCTACCGGGGTTTCTGTGGACCCGCGATGCGGTCGGCGAGCTGATCACCCAGCGCTATGGCCGGTGGCTGGCACGCACCACGGTCGGTGGGTATCTGCGCCGCTGGGGGTTCAGTCCGCAGAAGCCGCAGCACCGAG
>CALGFH010000050.1 GCA_937881255.1 uncultured Actinomycetes bacterium | reverse complement strand
GGGCAGCCGGCGAGGAGCACGGTGGCGGTGGCCACCGCCAGCGAGCGGCCGGCGACCCGGAAGAAGGCGCGGCGGCTGGTGGGCGCTCCCATCTCGGTCCCTTCTCCTCGACCCGATGCTGGCCCAACCCTAACATCCGGCCGCGCGGGGGTCAGCGTCCGGTGAGGGCGTCGCGCAGGACCTCCCAGACGGCCGCCGGGTCGCTGCCGGCCAGGGCGCTCATGTGCCCGCAGGCCTCGTACCCCCAGGTCCAGAGGTCCTCGATGCCGGCCGCCCTGGCCGCGGCCACGGCGGCGCGGATGCCGGGCTCGTCGGACGGCTCCATCCGGAACCCCTGGATCCAGATCTGGGCCCCGACCCCGTGGTCGGCGGCCAGGCGACCCACCAGCTCCGAGAACCGGGTCACGAACGGGCCGGCCGGCTCGCCGAAGGCCTTCCAGTAGGGGTCGGTGGCCAGGATGCCCAGCCCGGGGAGGCCGGCCACCGCCGACCAGTCGGGCAGCCCGTGGAGGCCCCCGACCAGGGGCAGCAGGCAGACCGTGGTCGCCGCCCCCTGGGCCTGGCAGTGGGCGACCAGGTCGGCCACGAACTCGACCAGGCAGTCCTGGCGGAAGGCGAGCACCTCGTCGGTCAGCTCGGCCGGCATGGGGGCGCCGCCGTTGCGGTCGGCCCAGCGGGCCTGGCAGTGGCGGCAGCGGCAGCCCCAGCGGGCCGGGTCGAGGCCGAAGTGCTCGGGGTGGACCCAGTGCGGCTCGTCCCAGAAGACGTGGTCGGCGCCGGTGTCGATGGCCGCGTCGGCCCAGGAGCGGACGAAGGACCGCACGGCCGGGTTGTTGGGGCAGCCGGCCGGGGTGGCCCGGCCGTCGTCCAGCACCTGGCCGGCGTCGGGGTTGAAGGCGGTGAAGCGGCTCTCGGCCTCCCCGCCGAACATCTGGGCCACCCCCCAGGGGGCGATCTGGACCTCGAGGCCGGCGGCATGGGAGGCCTCGACGATCCGGCCCATGCTCTCGCGGTAGTACGCCAGGTCGTTCTCGGTGAAGGTGTGCAGCACCCCGGTGAACCCGTCGGCGGCCAGCCCCTCCATGTCGGCGGCGACGTGCCGCAGGATCCGGTTGCCGAAGTAGGAGACGCCGATGCTCAACCTTTCACCGCTCCCGCCGTGAGGCCGCTGACCAGGCGCCGCTGCACCAGCAGGAAGAACACCACCGCCGGGATGGCGAACAGGGTCGACCCGGCCATCACCCCGCCCCACTCGGTGCCGTGGTTGGTGGTGAAGGAGGCCAGCCAGATCCCCAGGGTCTGCTTCTCGGGGCTGCGCAGCAGCACATAGGCGATCAGGTAGTCGTTCCAGACCAGGATGAAGGAGAACACCGCGGTCGCGACCAGCCCGGGCGCGACCAGCGGGAACAGGATCCGCCGGAACGCCCCGGCGCGGGTGCAGCCGTCGACCATCGCCGCCTCCTCGAGCTCCTCGGGGATGTTGACGATGAAGCCGCGCAGCGTCCAGATGGCGAACGGGAGCACGAAGGTCAGGTAGGTGACGATGATCCCGGCCAGCCGGTCGGTCTGGCCGGCCCGGTCCAGCATCAGGTAGATGGGGATGATCAGTGCCTCCAGCGGCACCATCTGGACCACGATCAGCATGACGACCAGGGCCGCCCGGCCGCGGAAGCGGAACCGGGCCGCGGCCAGCGCGGCCAGGAAGGCCAGGGCCAGCGAGATCACGATGGTGGCGATCACCACCAGGACCGAGTTGCGGACGTCCTGGAGGAAGTGGGGTTTGCCGATGGCCGAGCGGTAGTTCTCCAGCGTCCCCGGGATCGGCAGCCACCTGGGCTCGAACGAGAGGATGTCGACGCCACGCTTGAAGCCGGTGGCCACCATCCAGTAGATCGGGAACAACGTGACCAGCAGCACCAGCACGGCGGCGGTGTTGTAGCCGGCCCTGGTCAGGCGCTTGCGGGTCATGGGCCCACCGCCCGCAGCATCTGGCGGACATAGAACGAGGTCACCAGCAGCAGCAGGATCACCATGATCACGGCGATGGCCGCCCCCTTGCCGTAGCGGGTCACCCCGAACGACTCGCTGTAGGACCAGATGCCGAGCAGGAAGTACTCGCGGCTGGGGCGCTGGTTGAGCAGCACCCAGATCTGGGTGAAGACCTTGAAGTCCCAGATGGTGGAGAGGGTGGCCAGGATGAGGAAGATCGGCTTCATCACCGGGAGGGTGATGTGCCGGAACACCTGCCAGGCGCCGGCCCCGTCGACCCGGGCCGCCTCCTCGAGCTCGGCCGGGACCTGGGTCAGGCCGGCGTGCAGGGTGATGGCAACGAACGGCAATGCCCCCCAGACGACCACGATCATGATCACCGTGAACCCCTGGAGCGGCTGGTCGAACCAGTTGTGCTGCTCGAAGCCATCGACCCCGAGCCGGGTCAGCAGCCAGTTCACCACCCCGAACTCGAAGTCGAACATCCACTGCCAGATCGAGATGGCGGTGAGGGTCGGCATCGCCCAGGCGGCCACCAGCCCGGCCGTGACCAGCACCCGCATGGGCCGGGCCAGGTTGCGCAGCAGCAGGGCCACCAGGGTGCCCAGCCCCATGGTCAGCCCGACGGCCACGCCGGCGAACACCATCGTCCTGGCCACCACCGTCCAGAAGAACGGGTCGGTGAGGATGTCCTGGTAGTTGCGGAGGCCGATGAAGGTCCCCCGGCCGGCGAACAGCTCCTTCAGCCCGTACTGCTGGAAGGACAGGGAGAGCAGCCGGTACAGCGGGAACCCGAGGATCGCCGCCAGCACCAGCAGGGCCGGGGCGAGCAGCGTGTACGGCACCAGCGGCCGCAGCCGCCTGGCCCTGGCCCCCGGCCGTCGCCGGGGCGCGGGCGGCCGTTCGGCGGGCGTGGCGCGCCGCCGGGACGACGGTGGTCTCGTCTCGACGGCGCGCACGGTCACAGCCTCCCGCTCGTCCAGGTCAGGAACCGGCGTTGAGCGTTTCGGTGATCCGGGTGCTGGCTTCCTTGGTGGCGTCGGCGACCGACGCACGCTCGGTGAAGATCGAGACCAGCATGTCGGGCAGGATGTTGGCCGCCTCGACGTTCGCCCAGTTGGGCGAGGTCGGGGTGAAGCGGCTGTTCTTGGCGGTGGCGTCGAAGACCGACAGGTAGGGGTCGTCGGCGTGCACGTCGAGCAGGGTGGTCGAGTTGGGGATGACCCCGCCGACGGTGGCCATCTGGGTCTGGAAGTTGGTTCCGGCCAGCAGCTTCACCCAGTCAAGGGCCAGGTCCTGGTTCTTGGACTTGGCGGCGATGCCGAGGTCCGACCCGCCGAGGAACACCGGCGCGGTCTGGCCGCTGGTGCGGCTGGGCAGCGGGAAGGCGGCCAGGTCCTTCTCCAGCTTGGGGTTGCCCTCCTTGGGGTCGAGGATGACGCCCTTCTCCCAGCCGTTGGCCACGATCATGGCGATGTGGCCCTGGGCGAAGGTCTGGTCCTGCTTGAGCTCGTCACCCTGCTTGTCGGCCCGCGAGCAGCAGTCGACCAGCTGCTTGAGGGCGGTCAGGCCGGCCTGGGCCTCGGCGCTGTCGAGGGTGCCGCGCCACTGGCCGCCGTCCTGGACGGCGATGTCGCCGCCGTGGTCCCAGACGAACGGGAGCGCCGCGTACCAGTACTTGCCGGGGAAGTAGAAGGCCGAGAACCGCTTGTCGGAGCCGAAGGTCGCCATCAGCTTCTCGGAGGCCGCCTGGAGCTCCTCCAGGCTGGCCGGGAGCTCGGTGATGCCGGCCTTGGCGAACATGCTCTTGCGGTAGATGACGGCCCGGCTGCCGGCCAGGTAGGGGGCGCAGACGAGCTTGCCGTCCATGGTGCAGGACTCGGTGAGCGACTGGAGCCAGGCCTGGTTGTTCTCGAACTCGCCCCGGCTGCCGGTCAGGTCCTGGAGGGCGCCGGCGGCGGCGTACTTGGAGACCAGGGTGTTGCCCAGCTCGACCACGTCCGGCGGGCTGGAGCCGGCGAAGGCGGCGTCGAGCTTGGTGGTGATGTTGTTCCACTGCTGGAGCTCGACCTTGACGGTGTCGTTGGGGTGGGCCTTCTTCCACTCGGCGTTGACGGCGTCGACCACCTTGGGCGGGGCGCTTCCCTCCATCAGCCAGATGGTCATGGTGCGGGGCCCGGACTGGGCGGTGGACTGGTCACCATCCCCGCCCGAGTCCCCACAGGCGGCCACCCCGAGGACCAGGGCGACGGCGAGGGCGAGGATGGCGGTGAGACGGGAACGTCGGGACTTGGACATGAGGACCTTCCTCCTTGCTGCTGGGACGGCCGGTGGTCACTCGGGAGGGGCGCGGCCGGCGGGTGCCGGCCGGCGGGGCAGGCGGTCGCCACCGTGGACGACGGCGCCCTCGGCCACGGTCACCACCACCTGCAGGGATGGGTCGAGCAGGACCAGGTCGGCGTCCTTGCCCGGCTCGAGGGTGCCCTTGACGTCGTCGACCCCGATGGCCTGGGCGGCGTTGCGGCTGGCCGCCGGCCACAGCTCGGCCAGGGGCCGGCCGGTGGCGGCCTGGAGGTTGTGGAGGGCCCGGTCGAGGGTGAGCACGCTGCCGGCCAGGGTCCCGTCGGCCAGGCGGATGGCGCCGTCCATGAAGAAGGCCGGCCGGCCTCCGACGGTGTAGGCGCCCTCGGCCAGCCCGGTGGCCTGCAGGGCGTCGCTGACCAGGACCACGCCCTCGGCCCCCTTGGCCTGGACCAGCAGCCGCATGGCGGCCGGGTGGACGTGGACGTTGTCGGCGATCAGCTCGCAGCGCAGCTCGGGCACGACCAGGGCCGCGCCCAGCAGCCCCGGCTCGCGGTGGCCGAGCGGGCGCATGGCGTTGAAGGCGTGGGTGACGTGGCGGACGCCGTCGGCGACGGCCTGGAGGGCCTGGTCGTAGGTGGCGTCGGTGTGGCCGGCGGACACGGTCACGCCCCGGGCCACCGCGTCCGCGATCAGCCAGCGGTTCCGCTCGACCTCGGGGGCGAGGACCAGGACCCGCGCCACGCCCGGGTCGAGCAGCCGCGCCGCCTCGGCCCGGTCGGCCGGCCGGATGTGGGCCGGGTCCTGGGCCCCGGCCCGGGCCGGGTTCAGGTAGGGCCCCTCCAGGTAGGCGCCGAGGATGGTGGCGCCGCCCTCGACCGGGCCGGCGGCCGCCGCCACCGCCTCGAGGGCCCGCTCGGTGTCGGGGCCGCTCGCGGTCATGGTGGAGGGCAGCCAGGCGGTGACGCCGTGGGCGGCGAAGAACCGGGCCATGCGGGCCAGCCCGTCCGGGTCGGCGTCCATCACGTCGACCCCGACCGCGCCGTGGACGTGCAGGTCGATGAAGCCGGGCATGGCCACCAGGCCGTCGGCGGCCAGCACGTCGGCCCCGGCGCTGGTGCCCGGCGGCGGCTCCCCCTGGCCCATGGCCGCGATCCGCCGGCCCTCGACCGCGATCCACCCCCGCGGCCACTCCCCACCCGGCGTCAGCACCCGGGCCCCGGCGATCAGCAGCCGGCGGCTCATCGGTGCTCCCCGTGGCCGAGCGCGTGCCGGGCGGCGTCGGCGTAGCGGTCGAGCATCCGCGTCCTCCCCCGGTCGGGCCTGCCTGGTGACAGGACGGTAAAGTGGCCTAGTCCAGTTGTCAAGCGGTTCACGGTAGACTTGTCGGCATGACGGCACGCCGGCGCGGAACCCAGGTCGAGGCGCTTCCCCGGAGGCTCTCCTACCGGAGGCCCAAGGGCGAGCAGCTCCAGGAGATCCTGGAGGGGGTGATCGCCGCCCTCCAGCCTGGCGCCCTGCTCCCCTCCGAGCGGCTGCTGGCCGAGCGCTACGGGGTGGCCAGGGCGACCGTCACCCAGGCGGTCGAGGGGCTGGCCTCCCGCGGCCTGGTCTACCGGGTCCACGGCAGCGGCACCTTCGTGGCCGAGCCCAAGTTCCGCCAGCCGCTCACCCTGACCTCCTTCACCGAGGACATGCGGGCCAGGGGCATGACGCCGGGATCGGTCGTGCGCAGCCAGGCCGTGCTCCCGGCCAGCGAGGTCGTGGCCCGCCACCTGGCCCTGGTCCCCGGCAGCCCGGTCGTCCACCTGGAGCGGGTCCGGACCGCCGACGGCGAGCCGATGGCCCTGGAGCGCACCCACCTCCCGGCCCAGCGGCTCCCCGGCCTGGAGACGGCCGACCTGTCCGACGCCTCCCTGTACGAGCTGCTGGAGCGCGACTGGGGCGTCCGGGTGGCCGAGGCCGACCAGTGGGCCAGCGTGGTCCGCCTCACCGCCGACGAGGCCGCCCTCCTCCAGGTCGACCCCGACCAGCCGGCCCTGCTGTTCCAGCGGCTCACCCGCGACCCCGGCGGCGCCCCCATCGAGTACGTCCGCTCCCTCTACCGCGGCGACCGCTACGAGGTCCACACCCGCCTGGAGCGTCTCGGCGGCTGACCCTCAGCGGAAGTCGCCGGCGTGGTCGAGGGCCCACCGGGCGAAGCTGCGGGCGGGCCGGCCGGTGACCTGCTCCACGGTTGGCAGCGGCACCAGCTCGTCGGCGGCGATCTCCGGGTACTCCTCGCCGGCCGAGAAGCCCTCGTAGCCCAGCAGGAACGGGCCGTTGACGGCGGCCCAGCCGCCCTGCTCCTGGAGCAGCCGGAGCGCCTCGGGACGGCTCACCTCCTCGAGCCGGACGTCGGCGCCGATGGCGGCCGCGATGGCCGCGACCTGCTCGCGCACCGACAGGGTCGCCGGGCCGGTCATGTCGTAGGCCTGGCCGGCGTGGCCGTCCTCCAGCAGGGCCAGGACGGCCACGGCGGTGATGTCGGCTTCGTGGATGGGGACGCCGACCTCGTCCGGGAAGGGCCAGCGGACCACCCGCTCGGCCCGGATCGACGGCCCCCACAGGGCCAGCCGGTTGGCGGCGAACTCGCCGGGCCGGAGGTGGGTCCACTCCAGGCCGGACGCCTCCACCGCCTGCTCGACCGGGAGCTGGTAGTCGGTGTCGAACCCGGCCGTCACCGAGCCGGAGGAGAGCACGGTCACCCGCCGCACCCCGGCCCGTGCGGCCAGGTCCACCACCTCCCGGGCGGTCGCCGGGTAGGGGAACAGGGTGCAGCCGGTCGGCGCCGGCCAGCGCGGCCGCCAGCGTCCCGGGGTCGGCCAGGTCCCCGTGCACGACCTGGACGCCGGCGGGGAACCGGGCCGCCGCCGGGTCGCGGGTCATGGCCCGCACCGGCTCGCCCGCCCGGACGAGCTGGGAGACCAGGCTCCGGCCGACGGTCCCGCTGGCCCCGGCCACCAGGGTCGTCATCGCACCCTCCGCTGGCCCCGGTGACCACGGTCGTCATGGCGCGCTGCCCCGGCCGCGGATGCCGTTCTCGAGGGTGCGGATCACGGTGGCGGGGACGCCGTGCCGGGGCAGCCGCCCGGTGTTGGCCTCCTCGGCCGCCGTGTAGACGAGCGCCCAGAGGACGTGCTCGACCCAGCCGGGGCTGACCTCCGGGTCGAACGCCCCCTCGGCCTGCCCGCGCTCGATGAGCTCGATCACCGGCCCGTCCGACGGCGCCGGCCCCTCGCGGCCCTCGAGCACCCGGGGGTCGCCGAACAGGAACAGCAGCCGGTCGCCGACGCCGACCATCGCCGCGACCAGACGGCGCATGGCCTCCACCGGCGGGCCCTGGTCGAGGGCCGCGTCCTCCACCGCCTGGCCGAGGGCGGCCAGCGAGTCCTCGACGGCCGCCGCGACCAGCTCCTCCCGATCGGCGAAGTGGCGGTGCAGGGTGCTGCGGCCGACGCCGGCGGCCTCGGCGATCTCGGCCAGGGTGGCGGCACGGTCGCGGGCCAGCACGGAGGCGGCCGCGCCCAGGATGGCCCGGCGGGTCGTGTCTCAATTGCGTTGTCTCTTAATTGCGGATACGCTTAACCAATGCCGGTCGATGACACCTTGCGAGCGCTCGCCCATCCCGCGCGGCGGGCCATGCTGGAGCTGGTCTGGGACGCCGAGCGGTCGTCCTCGGAGCTGGCCGAGGCGGTGGCGATGACCCGCCCGGCCGCCTCCCAGCACCTCAAGGTGCTGCGCGACGCCGGGCTGGTGCAGGTCCGGGTGGACGGCAACCAGCGGCTGTACCGGGTCGACGCCGACCGGATCTCGGAGGTCCGCCGCCAGCTCGAGGGGTTCTGGGGCGACCGGCTGGGCCGACTCGCCTCGGGCGTCGCCGCCGAGGCCGGCGAGGAGGAGCGGTGACCGACCCCGGCGCGGTCGCCCGCGAGCAGGTGGTCGCGGCCCCGCCCGGCGAGGTGTTCCGCTGGTTCGTCGACCCGGACCTGCTGGCCAGGTGGATCGGCATCCGGGCGGCCCTGGAGCCGCGGCCCGGAGGCAGCTTCCGGTTCGAGATCGTCGACGGCGAGTGGTGCTCGGGCCGCTACCTGGAGGTCGTGCCCGGGCGGCGGGTGGTGTTCACCTGGGGCTGGGACAGCGGCGCCATCCCGGTGCCGCCCGGCTCCTCGACCGTCGAGGTCGACCTGGAGCCGCACCCCGACGGCACCCTGGTCCGCCTGGTCCACCGCGACCTGGCCCCCGAGGTCCGCCCCCTGCACGCCGACGGCTGGTCCCGCTTCCTGCCCCGCCTGGCCGAGGTTGTCGCCGGACGCGACCCGGCGCCCTACCCGGCATCGCTGCCCGAGGAGGTCCCGTGGCCATCGACGCCAGGGCCGTGATCGACGTCGCCCGGCCCCGCGAGCAGGTCGCCGCCTACCTGCGCGACCCGGGCAACGACCCCCGCTGGATCGGCGGCCTCCGTTCGGCCCGGCTGCTCACCGGGCCGCCGGTCGACGTCGGCAGCCGGGTCGAGCGGGTCGCCTCGTTCCTGGGCCGCCGCATCGAGTACGTCAACGAGATCACCGAGCTGACCGGCACCCGCCTGGCCATGCGCTCGGTCCGCTCCCCGTTCCCGATGCGGGTCACCTACGGCTTCGACGACTCCGGGAACGACGCCACCCAGGTCTCGGTCCGGGTCGAGGGCGACGCCAGCCGCCTCTACCGCCTCGCCGACCCCCTCCTGGCCCTCCTGGTCCGCCGCTCGGTCCAGCGGGACCTCCGCACCCTCAAGCGCCTCCTCGAGCACGGCGACGGCCCTGCCTAGGGCGTGCGGGGGTCGCTCCTGGGGGTGGTGGTGGTCACGGTGCCGCCGCCGAGGACCAGGTCGCCGTCGTAGAGCACGCCGGCCTGCCCGGGGGCGACGGCGTCGACCGGCTCGTCCAGCTCCAGCCGGACCCTGGCGCCCCGGCGATGCGCCTGAAGGCCTCCGTGGGGTGCTCCGGGGCCATGGGGGCGGGCGGGATCCAGGGGGACGACCCGGCAGCCGACCTCGGTGCCGTGGGCGCGGAGGCGGACCTTGGCCCGGCCCGGGCGCAGGGGGCGGCCGTCGGTGGCGGTGGCCCGCTCCAGCTCGACGGTGGTGATGGCCAGCTCGGCCCGCTCCCCCACCACCACCCGGCCGGCCGCCGGCTCGACCCGGAGGACGTAGCGGGGGGTGGGGGCGGCGATCCCGAGCCCGCGCCGCTGGCCGACGGTGTAGCGGTAGGCGCCCCGGTGGTGCCCGAGGACCCGGCCGGCGGTGTCCACCACCTGGCCCGGCCGGGGCCCGAAGCGGCGCTCCAGCCACCCGGCGGTGTCGCCGTCCGGGACGAAGCAGACGTCGTAGGACTCCGGCTTGGCCGCGGTCCGCAGGCCGAGGCGGGTCGCGGTCGCCCGCACCTCCGGCTTGGTCAGCCCGCCCAGCGGCAGGCGCAGGTGCTCCAGCTCGGCTGGGCCGAGCATGTAGAGCACGTACGACTGGTCCTTGGCGGCGTCGGCGCCCCGGTAGAGGCGGCCGCCCTCGACCCGGGCGTAGTGGCCGGTGGCCAGGGCGTCGAAGCCGAGGGCGCGGGCCCGGGCCAGCAGCCCGACCACCTTGACCTGCTCGTTGCAGCGGGCGCACGGGTTCGGGGTGCGGCCGCCGGCGTACTCGGCGGCGAAGTCGTCCACCACCGCCCGCTGGAACTCCTCGGCCATGTCCCAGACGTAGAACGGGATCCCGAGCGTCCCCGCGACCCGCCGGGCGTCGTCGGCGTCGGCCAGGGTGCAGCACCCCTTGCCCTGCACCTGGAGATGCCCGGGCGTGTCGGCCAGCTTCAGGTGCACCCCGGTCACGTCCCAGCCCGCCTCCACGGCCAGGGCCGCCGCCACCGAGGAGTCGACTCCCCCGCTCATCGCCACCAGCACCCGCGGCGCGCTCACCGCTCCACCCCCTGCGGCGCCGGGGCGAGGACCTCCAGCGCCTGGGCGACCGCGGCGACGGCGGCGTCGACGTCGGCCTGGGTCGAGGCGTGGCCGAGGCTGAACCGGACCGTCTCCCGGGCCGCGGCCGGGTCCCGGCCCATCGCGACCAGCACGTGCGACGGCGTGACCGCCCCGCTGGCGCAGGCCGACCCGGCCGAGCAGGCGACCCCGTGCCGGTCCAGCAGCAACAGCAGATCCTCCGCCCGCCGCCCCGGGAACCGCACCGACAACAGCCCCGGCAGGCCACCCGCTGGGTCGGGTGCGAAGCGGTCGCCGTTGACCTCCAGGTCGGGGGCGAGGGCGCGCAGGCCGGTCAGGAGGTGGGAGCGGAGGGTGGCCAGGGTGGTGCCGGCGGTGGTGTGGCGGTCGGCCAGGGCGGCCGCGGCGGCGGCGCCGAAGCCGGCCAGGGCGGCGGCGGGGAGGGTGCCGGAGCGGAGGCCGCGCTCCTGGCCGCCGCCGTGGACGAGGGGGCGCAGGGTGGTGCCGGCGCGGACGACCAGGGCGCCGACGCCGGTGGGGCCGCCGAGCTTGTGGGAGGCGAGGGCGAGCAGGTCGATGCCGTCGGCGGCCATGTCGACCCCGGGGAGGCCGGCCGCCTGCACGGCGTCGCAGAGCAGGACCGCGCCGGCGGCGTGGGCCAGCTCGGCCACGGCGGCGACCGGCTGGCCGGTGCCGACCTCGTTGTTGGCCGCCATCACCGCGACCAGGGCGGTGCGTCCCGGCTGGAGGAGCGGGCCAAGGCGGCCGGGATCGACCCGGCCGAGCCCGTCCACCGGGGCCAGGTCGACCTGTGCCCCGGCGTCGGCGGCGGCCCAGGCGGCGGCGTCGAGCACGGCGTGGTGCTCGACGGCCGAGCAGACCAGGTGCCGGGCCTCCGGCGCCCGGGCCAGGACGGTGCCCTTGACGGCCAGGTTGTCGGCCTCGGTGCCGCCGGAGGTGAACACGACCTCGCCCGGGGCGGCGCCGACCAGGGCCGCGACCTGCTCGCGGGCCGTCTCCACGGCCGCCCTGGCCGCCCGTCCCTGGCCGTGCTGGCTGGACGGGTTGGCCGCCGGGCGCTCCAGCAGCGGCAGCATCGCCGTCAGGGCTTCCGGCCGTAGCGGGGCGCTGGCTGCGTAGTCGAGGTAGGGCACCGGGCGCTCCTAGCCGTTCCCGCCGCCGCCGTTGCCGCCGCCGTTCCCTCCGCCGTTGCCGCCGCCCTGGCCGGGCCTCCGGTCCCCGTCGTTGTCCTTGTCCTTGTCCTTGCCGTCTTCCTTGGGCGGCGGTGGCAGCACGGTGTACTGCAGCTCCTCGGGCGGCTTCGGCCAGTCCAGGACCTCCTGGTTGGCCAT
>CALGFH010000049.1 GCA_937881255.1 uncultured Actinomycetes bacterium | reverse complement strand
CGATGCCGAGCTCGAGGGCGGCCCCGTCGCCGGCCAGGCCGGCGAGGAAGTCGACGACCGGGTCGACGGCCGCCGGCGCGAACATCTCGGCGGACGACTCGTCGTACTTCCGGGCCGCCCGCTCGCCGAAGTGGTTCTCAGGCATGGGGGCATGCTCTCAAGCCGCCGCCGGCTGCGCGAGCGGGTTTCCGCCGGGGTGGGGCTATGCCGGCAGTGGCGGGCCGAGCCGGTGCTGTTCCGGCTGCTGGTGGAGACGGCCATCTCCGGGACGGATGCGCCGGTGCCGGCCCTGGAGCGCGACTACGTCCGCGCGATCCGGGCCGAGCCCGACCCGCAAGCTGACGCTGTCCGCCCAGGCGATCGGGCGGATCCAGCAGCGGCTGGCCCCGCTGGTCCAGGTCCTGCAGCAGGCCGCGGCCGGCGACGCCGAGCTGGCCGCCCTGTGGCGGGGGATCGCCGACCGCCGCGCCGCCAACATGCGCCTGCTCGCCGCCGAGCTGGCCGCCACCGGCGCCCTCCGCCCCGAGCTGTCGGTGGAGGAGGTGGCCGACGTGCTCTGGTCGATGAACTCCCCCGAGCTCTACCTGCTGCTGGTCGGCCAGCGCGGCTGGGACCCGGACCGCTATCAGCGCTGGCTGGCCGACGCCTGGCAGCGGCTCCTGCTCCGGCCCGCCTGACCCGCGAGCGTCAGCCGTCGTCGCCCGGATCGTCGGGATCCAGTTCGGGGAGGGGGCGGGCGAGGCCGCAGGAGCAGTTGGTCAGGGAGTCGCAGTCGGCCGCCACGACCGCCAGGAGGGTCTGGCGGACCTGGGTGAGGTGGTCGATCCGGGCGTCGATCTCGGCCAGCTTGGCCTGGGCGCGCCGGTGGAGCTCGCCGGTGCCTCGGCGGTGCTCGGAGAGGGTGAGCAGCTCCTCGATCTCGGCCAGGGTGAAGCCGAGGCGCTGCACGGCCTTGATGGTGCGGAGCAGCCGGACGGTGTCCTCGGGGTACTCCCGCTGGCCGGAGGGGCGGCGGGCCGGGGCGGCCAGCAGGCCGCGGCGCTCGTAGTAGCGCAGGGTCTGGACGTTCACCCCGGCCCGGTCGGCCAGCTCCCCGGTCCGCAGCCCGCGGCCGTTCACGCCACCCATGGGGCGGACAGCTCGGCCAGCTGGGCCAGGCCGTCCAGGGCCGGCGCGGCCTCGGCCGGCACCTCCAGGTCGGCCACCAGCCGCCCGTCGCCGGCGGTGAGGGTGAAGCCGAGGAAGGCGCAGCACCCCTGCTCGCGGACCAGCAGCTCCCGCACGGTCGCGGGGTCGGCCGAGCCATCCAGGAGCAGTCGCAGCCGGGCCGGCTCGGGCCGCTCCATCCCGGTCAGGTGGGCGAACACGCCGTGGCGGAAGTCGGCCAGCCGGCCGGCGTAGTCGTTGGGGTGCAGGGTGCAGGCGATCGGCCCGTCCGGGGCCGGAGCCGGGCGGTGGATCGGGATGGGCTCGCTGGGCACGGCGACCTCCGGTGGGCTGACGCTGTCGTTTCCAGCACCCTAGCCCTGTACCAAGGTACCGAAGTCAAGCGAAGCCGCCTCCTGGGATCGGGGATCGGGCGCACAATGGCCGGGCAGCCAACGGACGACCAAGGGAGAAGCCGCGTGAAGCTTGGCCTCCACTACTGGAACTACTCGACGCCGGCCGATCCGGCTGAGATCGCCCCTGCCCTGGCCGAGACCGCGAGGATCGTGGACCAGGCCGGGTTCTCGTCGTTCACCGTCATGGATCACTACTTCCAGATGGAGCACGCCGGCTCGGCCTCCGAGCCGATGCTGGAGGCCTACACCACCCTCGGCTATGTCGCGGCCCTGACCGAGCGGATGACCCTGGGGGTGCTGGTCAGCGGCGTGATGTACCGCTACCCGGGGCTGCTGGCCAAGATCGTGACCACCCTGGACGTGCTGTCGGGAGGCCGGGGGCGGCTGGGCATCGGGGCGTCCTGGTACGAGCGCGAGCAGGTCGGCCTCGGCGTGCCGGTGGTGCCGGTGGCCGAGCGGTTCGAGCGCCTGGAGGAGACGCTGCAGATCTGCCTGCGGATGTGGAGCGACGACAACGGGCCGTTCGACGGGCGCCACTACCGGCTGGCCGAGACGCTCTGCGTTCCCCAGCCGATCAGCCGGCCCCATCCCCCGATCCAGGTCGGTGGGGGTGGCGAGAAGAAGACGCTGCTGCTGGTGGCGCGGTACGCCGACGCCTGCAACCTGTTCGGCAGCAGCCCCGAGGACGTGGCCGGCAAGCTTGACGTCCTGCGGCGCCACTGCGAGGCCGAGGGGCGCGACTACGACCGGATCGAGAAGACGATCCTGGCCGTGCGGCCGGCCCTGGCCGACGTGGACGGGTTCCTGGCCGCGGCCCGCGAGTACGCGGCCCTCGGGGTGACCGAGATGGAGGTCATGCCCGACCGGCACCCGGTCGAGTTCGCCGAGCAGATCGCCGAGCGGGTGCTGCCGGGGCTCAGGGACATGTGACGGCTAGGGCGACGCCTCCCGCCGGCACGCCTGGCTGGCGATCGTGTAGTCCCGCAGGGCCAGGAACAGCCGCTCGTCGCGGATGTTCCGGTTCAGGCGCGAGATCACCTCGTCGGCCAGCTTGGTCGTCTCGACGCACGCCTCCGGGACCGAGGGGACGGTCCTGGCCTCGTCCTGGGCCACGGTGCGGGGCGGGACGATGGTGGTGGCGGCGCGGGCCGTCGGGACCGTGGCCGACGGGCCGGTGACCTGGCCTCGCTGCACGGCGACCACGAGCACCGTCCCCAAGGCCATGACCAGCAGCAGGTTGACGGCCAGGGCCAGGCGCTGTGGCCTGCGCAGCGGCGGGGGAGCCGGCGGCAGCAGCGACGGGGCGGGGTGGCCGGCCGGCTCGTCCAGCGGCCCGGCCTGGTCGCCGGCGTCGGGGTCGGGGTCGGCGCACAGGATGATCGCCCGCAGGCCGGTGGCCGCGTCGACCTGGGTCACGCTGCCCTCCCTGAGGGCGCTGCCGGCCGCCCGGAGGCGGTCGTCGAGGTTCATGCCGGCCTCCCGTCGGGTCCGGTGCCGAGGAGGCGGGCGAGCTTGCGGCGGCCATGGTGGAGCTGGGCCTTGATGGTGCCCGGGGCGCGACCCAGGGCGGCGGCGATCTGGGCGATGCTGTAGTCCTCGTAGTAGTGGAGGGCGATGACCTGGGCCTGGCTGGGCGGCAGGGTGCGGATGGCCTCCCAGACCTCGGCGTGGTCGTCGGCCAGCTTGATGGTGTCGTCCTGGTACTGGACCGCCGAGTCGCGCTCCCGGGCCTGCTGGCGGAGGTAGGCCCGCAGGAACGAGCCCCGCTGGTTGAGGGCGACCCTGCGGACCCAGGCGCGCGGGTTGTCGAGGCCGCCGACCCGGCCCCAGTCACGGTAGGCGACCAGGAACGTCTCCTGGGCGAGCTCCTCGGCCACCAGGCGGCTGCGCAGCAGCCCCTGCAGCAGGCCGACGACTCTGGGGTACTCGCGGAGGTAGAACTCGTCGAACGCTTCTTGTCCCATGTTGCCCGCTTACTCGCTCCAGCGGCCGGTTCGGTTTAGCGACCGGCGAACCGGCCCCCTGGCGGGGTTGCACTTGGTGTTAGGCTTGCCTAAAACTTGGCCCCCGAGTGGGTGCGCCGCCGATGGCACTGGACGAGGAGAGCATGCATGGGTGAGGTGGGCGGGGTCGAGCGGGGGCCGGCCAGGGCCGGGCGGGTGGTGGCCGCGCTCGGGCTCGGGGCGGTGCTGCTCCTGGCCGGGTGCGGGAACGACGACGGGGCCGGGGTGCGCAGCGAGGGCACGGCCAGCGGGTCGGGGACCGGCTCGGGGTCGGGCACCGGGTCCGGGTCGGGGCTGGCCGGGCAGGACCTGAGCGGCACCACCAACGACCAGCTGGTGCTCAAGGCGGTGGCCGACTACAAGACCTGGGTGGTGGCCGAGGTCGACGGCCTGGTCGCCGACACCTCCAAGTTCACCGACGCGGTCAGGGCCGGGGACGTGGCCGAGGCCAAGCAGCAGTTCGCCCCCAGCCGGGTGCGCTGGGAGCGGATCGAGCCGATCGCCGGCCTGGTCAAGGAGATCGACGGCGCGGTCGACGCCCGGGTGGACGACTTCGAGGGCGTCACCGA
>CALGFH010000048.1 GCA_937881255.1 uncultured Actinomycetes bacterium | reverse complement strand
CCGCCACAACCTCGTCACCCTCGGGCTGCACCTGCTGGCCCGGTGGTTCCAGGCCTTCGTGCTCACGGTGGTCCTGGCGAGCGTCGTCGGCCTCCAGCGCTCGGCCGGTCCGGCGGTGATGGCGCTGGTCCCGGCCGTCTTCATCCTCCCCTTCACCCTGCTCTACTCCGTGCTCATCGAACGGGCCGGCAGGGGGTTCCGGCCGGTGCAGCCGACCTACTGCTCCATCTACCAGATCGACTTCTGGCGCGTGGAACGCTTCTTCAAGAACCACGCGGGGGCGGACATCGTGCTCAACGGCACCCCGTTCAAGAGCGTGATCTGGCGGCTGCTGGGGGTCCGGCTGGGCCGGAGGCTGTACGACGACGGCTGCGGCATGGCCGAGAAGAACATGGTGACCATCGGCGACAACGTCACCCTCAACGCCGGCTCGAACATCC
This sequence comes from uncultured Actinomycetes bacterium, assembly GCA_937881255.1. Lineage (GTDB taxonomy): Bacteria > Actinomycetota > CALGFH01 > CALGFH01 > CALGFH01 > CALGFH01. The sequence goes on along the minus strand of CALGFH010000048.1, from coordinate 5,171 downwards.
AGTGCCACTCGCAGGAGGACTACGCCTTCAAGTCCGACCGCATCACCATCGGCTCCGGCTGCACCATCGGGGTCGGGGCCATGGTCCACTACGGGGTGACCATGGGCGACGGCGCCGTGCTCGCCCCGGACTCCTTCCTCATGAAGGGCGAGGAGGTCCCTCCGCACACCTCATGGGGCGGCAACCCGGCCGCCGAGCTTCCGGGCACGGCCCCCGTGCTCCAGGCCGCGGGCGACCCCGAGCCACCCTACGTGCGCCGCGAGGTGGACGAGCTGCTCGACCGGGCGCTCCTGCAGCAGCGGTTCGTGCTGGTCGTCGGACCCTCCAAGGCCGGGAAGTCGCGCAGCGCCGTCGAGGCCGTGCGCCGGCGCTTCCCCGCGTCACGGCTGGTCGTTCCCAGAGACGGGGCGGGGGCGCTGGCCGGGCTCGCCGCGCTGTGCCGGGCCGGCAGGGACCAGGACCCTCCCGTGCTCTGGCTGGACGGCCTCGACCGGTACCTCGGGGACGCCAGCGGGTTCGACCGCGAGCTGCTCGGCCGGCTCCGGCGGCAGGACCTCCGGGTGGTGCTCGTGGCCACCATCGACCAGACGCGGCGGGACGACCTGCGCGCGGCCAAGGGGGAGCTCGGCTGGGTGGCCCGCCGCATCCTCGAGCACGCGACCGAGATCCAGCTGCCCGGGCGCCTGAGCTCGACCGAGCGGGCCGAAGCCGGGCGGCTGTACCCCCAGGTCGATCTGGACCGCGGCATCGGCGAGCCCCTGGCCGCTGTCCCCGCCCTCGAGCAGCGGTACCGGCTGGGCCGGACGGCCGAACCGGTCGGCTGGGCCATGGTCCAGGCGGCGGTGGACTGGCGTCGCACCGGGATGACCCGTCCCGTCACCGACTGGGAGCTCCGCCGGCTGTCCCGGCGGTACCTGGAGGCCCTGGACGTCGATCCGCCCGAACACCGGCGCAGCTACGCCCAGGGGCTGGCGTGGGCGTGCCAGCCCGTGGCCCCCGGGATCGCCCTGCTGCAACGGGCCGGCCGGCGACGGTCGCACACGTTCGTGGCCTCCGGCCACCTCGTCGCCCTCGCCGATCAGGGCGCCGGTGACCTGGGACGGGAGGTCGCGGCGGTGGCATGGGAGCACGCCCTTGCCACGGCCACGCCCGAGGACGCCATGCGGGTGGGCTTCAGCGCCTCCACCCGGGGGAACAACGAGGCCGCGGCGGCGGCATGGACCCGGGCCAAGGGGTCGGGGCATGCCCAGGCGGCGCCGCTGGCGGCGGTGAACCTCGGAGGGCTGCGCTGGCGGCTGGGGGACATCGACGGGGCGCTGGCGGCGTTCGAGCAGGCCAGCACGTCCCGGCACGCCCACGCGGCACCGTGGGCCAGCGTCAGGCTCGGGCTGCTGCGCAAGCACCTGGGCGACGTGGCGGGCGCGGCGGCGGCGTTCGAGCAGGCCGTCGCGTCCGGGCACCCCGACGCGGCACCGTTGGCCGCGCTCAACCTCCGGCTGCTCCGCAACCAGGGGAACGGGCAGGCCGGGGCGCCGCGGACCGTGCGGCTGACTCGTCTGGGGGACCCCGGGTACGCCAGGCGCGCCTACCGCAGCCCGGTCGAGTCGGGGCATCCTCAGGCGGCGCCGGTGGCCGCCGGCGAGCTGGAGTTCCTCGGGGAGGGCCGGTGACCTGCGCCGTCGGTGGCAACGGAGCGTGGAGGGAAGAGCTGATGGGACGGTCAGCCGAGGCCGGCCGCGAGTTCTGGCGGGGGGCGCTCGTCGCCGGCGGGTTCACCGCGATCCCGCGCTGGAGCCTCGAGGAGGCGACCGGCGTCGCCGAGCACGAGGCGACGGTCCCTGACGCCCTCGCCGCGGCCCTGCGCCGGCTGGCCGACGAGCTGGCGGTGCCGCTCAGCTCGGTGCTCCTGGCCGCGCACGCCAAGGTGCTGGCCGCGCTGTCGGGCGAGCGCGAGGTCGTGACCGGCTACGTCGCCGGGGCGGCCGGCCGGCCGCTGCCCTGCCGGCTGACCACCGAACCGGACTCGTGGCGGGCCGTGCTGCTGGGCACGCACCAGGTCGAGTCGCAGCTGCTGTCGCACCAGGACGTCCCGGTCGACGGTCTCCGGCGCGAGCTGGGCCTGACCGGGCCGTTGTTCGAGACCGTGTTCGACCCGGGCGACGACGGCGGCGAGCTCGCCGAGGACGACGTGCTGTGGGTGGGAACCTCCGGGGACGGCGGCCGGCTGCGGCTGCGCTTCCGGACCGAGGTGCTCGACGCCGACTGCGCCGCCCGGATCGCCGGCTACCACCTCACCGCGCTGGCGCTGCTCGCCGCCGACCCGGACGCCGAGCACCGGCGCCAGAGCCTGCTGTCGGCCGAGGAGCTCCAGCTTCAGCTGGAGGGGCTCGCCGGGCCCCGGCGGGAGCTGCCCGACGCCACGGTCCACGAGCTGTTCGAGCAGCGGGTCGAGGCCCACCCGGACGCCGTCGCGGCCGAGCACGCCGGCCGGCGCTGGACCTACCGGGAGCTCAACGCCCGTGCCAACCGGCTGGGCCGGGCCCTGCTGGCGCGGGGGCTGGGCCGCGAGGATGTCGTGGCCGTGGTGACCGAGCGCAACCTCGACTGGATGGCCGCCGTCCTGGCGATCTTCAAGGCCGGTGGCGTGTACCTCCCCATCGAGCCCCAGTTCCCGGCCGGCCGCATCGCCAAGGCGCTCGCCCGCGCCGAGTGCCGGCTCGTGCTGACCGAACGCGGCAGCACCGCGACCCTCGACCAGGCCCTCGACAGCCTGCCCGGTGTCCAGACGCTCCTGGTCGACGCGGCCGACGGGGAGGACCATGCCGAGGACGACCTCGGCATGGCCGTGGCCCCCGACCAGCTCGCCTACATGCTCTTCACCTCGGGCTCGACCGGGGAGCCCAAGGGCGCGATGTGCGAGCACGCGGGCATGCTCAACCACATCCTGGCCAAGATCGCCGACCTGGGGATCGGCGAGGGCGAGGTGGTTCCCCAGCCCGGTCCACAGTGCTTCGACATCTCGGTGTGGCAGCTGGTCGCCGCGCTCCTGGTCGGTGGCCGGACCCTCCTGGTCGAGCAGGAGGTGATCCTCGACGTCGAGCGCCTGGTCGACACCCTCGTCGACGCCCGGGCCGGCGTGCTCCAGGTCGTGCCGTCGTACCTCGACGTCGTCCTGACCTACCTGGAGCAGCACCCCCGCGAGCTGCCGGACCTCCACGCCGGGTCGCCCACCGGCGACTTCGTGAAGAAGGAGCTGGTGCAGCGCTGGTTCGCCGCCCAGCCCGGGATCAAGCTGGTCAACACCTACGGGCTGACCGAGACCTCGGACGACGCCGTCCACGAGGTCATGGACCGGGTGCCGGACCGCGAACGGGTCCCGCTCGGCCGCCCGATCATCAACGTGCACGTCGACGTCGTCGACGAGCACCTGGCCCCGGTGCCGCTGGGCGCCCCCGGCGTGATCGTCTTCTCCGGGGTCTGCGTCGGCCGCGGCTATGTCAACGACCCCGAGCGCACCCGCCAGGTGTTCATGGCCGACCCGCACCGCCCGGGCCAGCGGCTCTGCCGCAGCGGGGACTACGGCCGCTGGCAGCCGGAGGGCAAGCTGGAGTTCCTCGGCCGCCGCGACAACCAGGTCAAGATCCGCGGCTTCCGGATCGAGATCGGCGAGATCGAGAACGCCCTGCTGCGGGTGCCCGGCGTCCGCGACGGTGCCGTGGTGGTGGCCGAGGCGGCCGACCGGAGCAAGCGCCTGGTGGCCTGGTACTCCGGCCAGCGGCCGCTCGAGGCCGGTGCCGTGGCCGACCGGCTGGCCGAGACCCTGCCCGGGTACATGGTCCCGTCGGCCTTCCACTGGCGGCAAGCCCTCCCCCTCACCGCCAACGGCAAGATCGACCGGACGACCCTGACCGCGCTCGCCGGCGAGCTCGACCTCGCCGAGGAGGACCACGCCGCGCCGAGGACGCCGACCGAGCGGCGGCTGGCGGCCGCCTGGGCGGAGGTGCTCGGCATCCCGCAGGACCAGATCGGCCGGCGGGACCACTTCTTCGACCGGGGCGGCACCTCGCTGTCGGCGGTGCGGCTGGCGGTCACCCTCGACCGTGCCGTGTCCCTGAAGGACCTCACCCGGCACCCGGTCCTGGCCGACCTGGCCGGGCTGGTCGACGGCAGGTCCGAGCGGCGGGCCGGGCTGCTCCAGGAGCTGTCGGAGCCGGACGCTTCGCCGGCCGGGGTCCTGGTGTGCTTCCCCTACGCCGCCGGCAACGCGGTCAACTTCCAGCCGATGGCCGGCGCGCTGCGGGGCAGCGGGCTGGCGGTCTACGCCGTCGAGCTGCCCGGGCACGACCTGGCCGCCGAGCGCGAGCCGTTCGCGCCCCTGGACCAGGTGGTCGAGCAGGTCGTCGCCGAGCTCACCCAGCGGAACCTGCCCAGGGTCCTGCTGTGGGGCCATTCCGCGGGCGCCGCGTTCGCCGTGGCGGCGGCCAGGAGCCTGGAGGAGCGCGGGGTCGACGTCGAGCGGGTGTTCCTCGGCGCCCAGCTGCTCGGGAACGCCACCGACCGGCGCGCCACCATCGCCGAGCTGACCGGGCGGAGCAACGGCGAGATCGCCGCCGGGCTGAGCGCGGACGGCGGCTACACCGAGCTCGGCGAGCTGGACACCCAGCGGGCCGAGCACGTCGGGGCCGCCTTCCGGCACGACTGCGTGTCCGCCCACCGCTACCTCGCCGACGTGCTCGACAACCCCCCCGCGGCCAGGCTGTCCGCGCCGGTCACCGTGGTCGTCGCCGCCGACGACCCGATCACGGCCGGGTTCCCGAGCCGCCACCGCGACTGGCGGCTCCTGGCCACCCAGGTCGACCTGCACGAGCTCGCCGACGGCGGCCACTACTTCCCGCGCACCCGCCCGGCCGAGGCGGCACAGGCCGTGCGCCGCGCCGCCGAGCTGCTGGCTCCCGCCCCGACCACCAACTAAGAGGCTGCGCCAGTAGGCGGTCATGGGCGCCGGCGTGGGCGGCCGTCCCAGCGATAGGAGGTCCAGGCGGGGCGGACCAGCCGGCCGCAGACGATGGCGGCGCTGGCCAGCGCCAGCCAGAACTCGACGACCAGCCGACGCCGCTCGGTGCACCAGCGCAGCTTGCCGTACTGGTTGCCCCAGGCATGGGTGCGCTCGA
>CALGFH010000047.1 GCA_937881255.1 uncultured Actinomycetes bacterium | reverse complement strand
GGTCCAGCCCGGTGTAGCGCAGGAAGTACCACGAGGAGTCGACGAAGGTGTCCATCGTGTCGGTCTCGCGCCGGGCCGGGGCGCCGCAGCGCGGGCAGTCGACGTTCACCCAGGCCTCGGAGGTGGCCAGGGGCGACAGGCCCTTGGGCCGGAAGTCGGTGACGTCCTCGGGCAGCAGCACCGGCAGCTGGTCGTCCGGCACCGGCACCTCGCCGCAGGCCGGGCAGTGCACGATCGGGATCGGGCAGCCCCAGTAGCGCTGGCGGGACAGCAGCCAGTCGCGCAGGCGGAAGTTGACCGCCGGGCCGCCCTGGCCGCGCGCCTCCAGGTCGGCGGTGATCCGCGGGATGCCCTCCTCGGTGGCGGGCAGGCCGTCGTAGCCGCCCGAGTTGACCAGCACCCCCTCGTGGCTCATGGCCTCGGTCAGGGTGGCGCCGTCCAGCGGCTCCTCCCCCGCCGGCTGGACCACCACCCGCACCGGCAGGTCGTACTTGCGGGCGAACTCGAGGTCGCGCTGGTCGTGGGCGGGCACGGCCATGATGGCGCCGGTGCCGTACTCCATCAGCACGTAGTCGGCGGCCCAGATGGGGATCAGCTCGCCGTTGACCGGGTTGACGGCGTGCGCCCCCAGGAACACGCCCTCCTTGTCGCGCTCGGTGGACAGCCGCTCGATCTCGGTCTCGCGGCCCACCCGCTCCAGGAAGGCGCGGAACTCCGGCTCCCGCTCGGTGCCGGCGACCAGCCGCTCGGCCAGCGGGTGCTCGGGGGCGAGCACGAAGAAGGTGGCCCCGAACAGCGTGTCCGGCCGGGTGGTGAAGACCCGCACCGTCTCGCCGGTCTCGGCCACCTGGAAGTCGACGTCGGCCCCGATCGAGCGCCCGATCCAGTTGCGCTGCATGGTCAGGACCTTGTCGGTCCAGTTCAGGTCCTCCATGTCGTCCAGCAGCCGCTGGGCGTAGTCGGTGATCTTGAAGAACCACTGGGTCAGCTCGCGCTTCTCGACCAGGGCGTCGCAGCGCTCGCAGTGGCCGTTGATCACCTGCTCGTTGGCCAGCACGGTCTGGTCGTTGGGGCACCAGTTGACCGGCGAGGCCTTGCGGTAGGCCAGCCCCCGCTCGAAGAACCGCAGGAACAGCCACTGGGTCCAGCGGTAGTAGTCCGGGTCGCAGGTGATCAGGGCCCGCGACCAGTCGAACGAGATCCCCAGCCGGTGGAAGGTGGCCCGCTGGGCGTCGATGTTCTGGTAGGTCCAGGGCTTGGGGTGGACCCCGCGCTTGATGGCCGCGTTCTCGGCGGGCAGGCCGAAGGCGTCCCAGCCGATCGGGTGGAGCACGTTGTAGCCCTGCATCCGCTTCAGCCGGGCGATCACGTCGCCGCCCGAGAACGCCTCCAGGTGGCCCATGTGCAGGTCGCCGGAGGGGTACGGGAACATGTCGAGGGCGTAGAAGCGGGGCCGGCTGGTGTCGCTCTCGTCGCTCCGGTAGAGCGCCAGCTCCTCCCAGGCCGCCACCCACTTGGGCTCCACCTGCTGGGGCTCGTAGCGCTCGGCGTCCACAGGAAATCTCCTCAGAAAACTGTAGGGGCATGCTGAACGGGGCCTTCCGGCCACCTGCGACAAGCATAACAGCAGGCCACCAGCGCGTTTCCAGCCGCGTTGGGGACTCGTTGGGGCAGCCGGGCAGTTTGTCCACTGGACAGCCGGACCCGTCGAGTGCAAAAGTCCCGCCCATACTGTCGAAGTGGAACGAGCCGGACGTAGCACGCTCGGTGGCAGCGGGCACGTCCTCCGCCGACATGCCACCAGAGGGGAGGCAGAGTGGTAACCGCTCGCAAGCAGGTCGGTGCCTCGAACACCTATGGCGCCCTACGAAACTGGCAACCGCCCCGGTCGTCCTACGACCAGCTCCGTCAGGCTGGTCAGCAGGCGACGCCCGGCGACCTGGAGGTGCTGCTCCGCACCACGGAGGTGGCGCGCAGGCTCCAGGTGAGCGCCCGCACGGTCCTGGCATGGGCCCAGGCGGGAAAGCTGCCGAGCATCCTGACACCGGGTGGCCACCGCCGCTATCCAGCACAGGGCGTGGAGCAGGTGCTTCAGACCATGACCGCCGCCGGCGAGCCTCGCACCACTCAAGGGCCCAGCCGCTGACCGCACGACACCAAGCGGGCTGGCCTTCTCTGAGGCCCACCAGCTGATCGATCACAACGACGGGCCGGCCTCTCCAGGCCGGCCCGCTGTTGTTTGCGATAATCCGGGTTCGCGGCCCAGGGCAAGGAGGTGACGATGGCGGCCGAGCTCACCCTTCCCAGGACGGCGGCGTGGGTCTGGCACGGCGAGCCCAGGTCGATCTTCGGCCTCGACGCCGTGTTCGTGCGCTGCGCCAGCGGCACCAGCGAGACCGCCCCGTCCGGGTTCAGCTACGCCGACAACTACCGGTCCTGGATGCGGTCCCGCGGCCCGGCCGTGATCCCCTGGTCGTGGTTCGGGCCGCCCCACAGCGCCGACGGGGTGGCCAGCGCCGACGCCCTCTCCGACATCGCCCCCGGCCAGCACGTCTACGTCGTCGAGGTCGGGCCCGGGACCCCGCCCGACCAGGTGACGGCGTTCGCGGCCCGGCTGCGCCAGCGCGAGCCGATCGCCGCCATCGGCTTCTCGACCTGGCCGACCCGGGCCGAGGCCGAGCAGGCCGCGGTCCCCTGGGACGCCTGCGTCGACGCCTTCGACTTCGGCCTCCCCCAGGTCTGCACCCCCGGCCAGCGCCAGCTCCTGGTCCGCGACGACAGCCCGGTGGTCGAGGACATGGCCGGCAAGCCGATCCACGTCGCCGTGTTCCCGGACGCCGACCCCAACTGGGCCGAGAGCGCCCGCGTCGGCATCGACGACCACGCCGGCGCCTCGGCCTTCTCGGTCGAGCAGTCCAGCTTCACCACCTGGCGCCGCCAGCTCGGCGCCCTCGGCGAGGGCCGCCCCGAGCTCCCCCCACCCCCACCTCCCCCCCAGCTCATGTCCCCCGACCCCGACCCGGCCCCCCGACCCGTCCCCCCGCCCACGGAGACCC
>CALGFH010000046.1 GCA_937881255.1 uncultured Actinomycetes bacterium | reverse complement strand
CCAGACGGTGTGGGCGATGACCGCGAGGCCGGGCACGGGCTGGGGAACCTCCTAGGGTGGTCAGGCTTGGCAGTCTAGGGCCTGTCCCCCACGCCCGGCCAGGGGTGGTCCTCCCGGGCTGGCCCGCTGTAGCGGGATCAGGGGCCGCCGGTCATACTCGTAGGCAGTGTGCGCAGGTCGAATGGCGTCAACCAGCGGCAGGGAAGGCGGGGGTCCGTGAGTCAGCCACTTCGCTATACGTTGAAGACGACAGGTCGGCGACTGCTGATCCTCGCCATCATCTACGCCCTGTTTATCCCTGTGCTGTACTGGATGTACCGGTCCAACCGCGGCCTGGACTGGTGGAACATCCTCGGCGGGGACCCCAGGGTCGACCCCTCCTACCGCGGCTACCTGATCCGGACCGACCACCCGCTGGCGCCTGACTTCGACCTGCTCAAGGCGACCCTGGCCCTGCCGTTCGCCATCATCAGCATGGTCCTGCTGATGGCGATGTACATCTCCATCGTGCTGGTCCAGTTCGTGGCCATCTTCTGGTTCCTGGCCAGGGGTCAGACCTACGTCATCTACCCGCGCGAGTACGACGTGAGCTTCGACGACGTCCGCGGCCAGCCCGAGATCGTCGAGTCGACCAAGGAAGCCCTCACCCTGTTCCAGGGGTTCAAGAAGTTCCGCGACGCCGGCGGCTACCCACCCCACGGGATCCTCTTCGAGGGCCCGCCGGGCACCGGCAAGACCCTGCTCGGCAAGGCGATCGCCGGGTCGGCCAACGTGCCGTTCGTGTACGCCTCGGGGACCAGCTTCAACAACATGTTCATGGGCGTCGGCAACCTGCGCATCATGCGCCTGTTCAAGAAGGCCCGGAAGCTGTCGCGCAAGTACGGCGGAGCCGTGATCTTCCTGGACGAGCTGGACGCGGTCGGCGGCACCCGCGGGGCGGTGTCCACCACCAGCACGCCCGCGCCCACCGAGACCCGGCGGCATTGGGCCGCCAAGGGCCCGCTGCGGATCATCATGGGCGGCATGGGCATGGGCGGCGGCGGCATGTACGTCAACGAGCTGCTGGTCCAGATGGACGGCATGATCATGCCCAAGGGGCTTTGGCGCCACATCAAGCGGATCCTGCACCTGGGCAAGCCGAAGATCCCGCAGTACAACGTGATGGTCATCGGGGCCACCAACCAGGCCTCGACCCTGGACCCGGCGCTGCTGCGGCCCGGCCGCTTCGACCGCAAGCTCCACGTTGGCCTGCCCACCGGGCCGGGGCGCGAGGACATCCTCCAGTACTACCTGGACAAGGTCCCGCACGATCCGGTCGACATCTCCCGGCTGGCCCGGGCGACCTACGGGTTCAGCCCGGCCCAGATCAAGAACCTGGTCAACGAGGCGCTGATCTTCGCCCTGGTCGCCGGGCGCGAGAAGCTCAACTTCGACGACCTGTGGACGGCCAAGGTGACCGAGGAGATCGGCCTCAAGGAGGCGACCAAGACCTCGGCCCGGGACCGCCAGATGACCGCCTTCCACGAGGCCGGCCACGCCGTGCTGGCCTACATCCTGGAGCTGGACGACCAGATCCAGGTGGCCTCGATCATCAAGCGGCGCGACACCCTTGGCGTGGTCTACCGGACCCCGCTGGAGGAGCGCCACACCGAGCTGCGCGAGGACATGCGCCGCGACATCGTGGTCGCCCTGGGCGGGCTGGCCGCCGAGGAGATCTGGTTCGGCGAGACCACCACCGGGCCCAGCTCCGACCTGCGCCACGCCACCTACCAGGCGGCTGTCATGCTCGGCCTGCTCGGCATGGGCGACGACCTCATCTCCTACGGGGTGCTGCCCCAGACCGGCTTCGGCGACGGCCCGCTGGGGGCCATCCTCGGCAACGCCGACTCCCGCAAGGCCATCGGCGCCCTGCTGTCCGAGGCCAAGCAGCAGGCGGTGGAGCTGCTGCGGGCCAACGAGCCGGCCGTGCGGGCCCTGTCCGAGCGGCTGCTGGAGAAGGACGAGGTCGCCGGCGAGGAGCTCGAGGAGATCATGACCTCCAAGGCGGTGGCCAGGGCCACCCCGGCCTGGCGGCCGGTGTTGGAGCTGGTCGGCGACAGCTGGCACACCCCGGCCCTGCTGGAGGCCTCGCCCCGGGACAGCGCCCCCGGCCCCACCATCTCCCCGCCCCCCGAGCCCCGCCCCGGCGCCCAGCCCGGCACCGGCCTCGGCAACCCCAGCACCAGCTCGTCCGCCGGCGGCGGCGAGTTCGAGTGGTGAGCTAGCTGAACGGGGTCCTCTGGGGCTGGGTCGCGCTCGGCGCCGGCCTGGTCGTGGCCTGGCTGTTCGACCGCCGGGCCCGCCGCAACGGCCACCGGGTCCGGGCCGACATCCGCTAGTCCCCGGCGGTGGCGACCAGGCCGGCGGCGGCCAGGCCGGCCCAGACGAGCTCCGGGTGGAAGATGTCGGAGTGGGCGCCCGACGGCGGGCCGCCGCGGTTGACGATGGCGTTGCCGTCGAGGTTGACGAAGCGGCCCGGCTGGAAGGAGTAGCTGGACCCGACCGGGCCCAGGGCGGCGACGGTGGCGTCGACCGCCTGGGCGCCGTCGTGGCCGATCCCGCCCCAGCGGTACAGCCGGTCCTCGAGGCCGGCGGCGTCGTCCCGGGAGCTGAGCGCGGCCAGCGGGTAGAGCTTGCCGACGGCGGTGTCGTGGACCGTGAACGAGGCCACCAGGGGGCCGTCGACCCGGGCGGCCATGCCCTTGAGGGCGCCG
>CALGFH010000045.1 GCA_937881255.1 uncultured Actinomycetes bacterium | reverse complement strand
TGGTCGCCACCGACGCCCGCACCACCACCGGGGCCCGGTTCGAGCTCCGCCTCCCCCTGCGCGAGCCCGCCGCCCCGCGGCTTCAGGGCGGTGGGTGGCCCGGGGGAGCGTCGAACCGGGGCGGGGCGGCGCCCCGGCCGGTGCCCCAGGTGGCCGAGCCCAGCCGGCCCGGCTCGACCCGCTCCGGGCCCCGGTCGCGGTAGCCGTCCTCGAGCACGACCCGGAGGTCGCCGCCGCGCTCCACGGCCAGGCAGGGGCCCACGAACTGGCAGCTGCCGCAGCGGTAGGCCATGTCCGCTAGCGTAGGACGGTCCACCACGGACCGGAAGACGAAGGGACCCCATGGCCGTTTCCTCGCTGATGGTGCCGCTCGGCACCCCGGCACACGACTTCGAGCTGCCGTCGGCCGACGGGACGACGGTGAAGCTGGCCGACCTCGACGGGCGGGCGCTGCTGGTGATGTTCCTCTGCAACCACTGCCCGTACGTGCGCCACATCGAGGGCCAGCTGGGGACGGTGGTGGCCGAGTACGCCGACCGGGGCGTGGCCGCGGTCGGGATCTGCAGCAACGACCTCGACGCCTACCCCGTCGACGGCCCGGCCGGCATGACCGACCAGGCCCGCCGGGCCGGCTTCCAGTTCCCCTACCTGGTCGACGAGGGCCAGCAGGTGGCGGCCGCCTACCGGGCGATGTGCACCCCCGACCTGTTCGTCTACGACGCCGGCCGCCGGCTCGCCTACCGCGGCGCCTTCGACGACAGCACGCCCCGCAACGGCCAGCCGGTGACCGGGGCGCTGCTGCGCCAGGCCCTCGACCGGGTCCTGGAGGGCCAGCCGGTGCCCGAGCCGCACCGCCCCAGCATGGGCTGCAGCCTCAAGTGGCGGCCGGGCAACCAGCCGAGCTGGCTGATCGCCTCCGGCTGAGCGGCCGCCGGGCTGCCCGGCCTACTGGCCGATCGTCGGGTCGCCCTCGGCGCTGCGCCAGATCGAGGTCACGGCCGGGCGGGGCAGGCTGTCCCCGCCGTCCGGCCAGTGGCTGGTCGGCTCCTCGACCGTGCCGCCCTCGCCCGGGTGCTGCACGGCGATGAACAGCGACCGGTTGTCCCTGGTGAGCAGCGGGCCGCAGGTCTCGGCCCCCACCGGCACGGTGGCGAACAGCTGCACGTGCCCGCGCTCGGATCCCTTGGTCGGGCAGGCGAACAGGCCGTTGTTGCCCCCGGTGGGCTGGGTGCCGTCGGTGGCCAGCCAGATGTTGCCCTCGTTGTCGAAGGTCATGTTGTCGGGCGAGCCGATGGGGCTGACCAGCTCCTTGGGGTAGCCGGCGAAGTAGGTGTCGGGGTCGGCCGGGTCGCCGCAGAGCAGGAAGATCCGCCAGCGGAACGAGGTCGCGCCGGGGTCGTCGCCGTCCTCGCGCAGCTCGAGCACGTGCCCGAAGGGGTTGGGGACGCGCGGGTTGCCCGGGTCGGGCGCGGTCCTGGCGGTGTTGTTGGTCAGGTTGACGTAGATCCGACCGTTGACCGGGTTGCGCTGGATGTCCTCGGGGCGGTCCATCTTGGTCGCCCCGACCAGGTCGCCTGCGCCCCTGGTGTTGATCTGGACCTCGGCCTGGCTGGCGAAGCCGTTCGCGGCCGTCAGCGGCCCCCGGCCGTGGCGCAGGGGGATCCACTTGCCGGTGCCGTCGTCCGACAGCTTGGCCACGTACAGCGTGCCCTTCTCCAGCAGGCCGAGGTTGTGCTTGCGGTCCCACCAGCGGTAGCGGCCCTTGGTGACGAACTTGTAGAAGTACTCGAAGCGCTCGTCGTCACCGGTGTACACGGCCACCCGCTTGTCGCGGGTCAGGGTGGTCGTCGCTCCCTCGTGTTTCACCCGGCCCAGGGCGGTGTGCTTGCGCGGGGTGAAGTCCGGGTCGTAGGGGTCGATCTCGACCACCCAGCCGAAGCGGAACGGCTCGTTGGGCTCCTTGGCCAGGTCGAAGCGGTCGTGGTAGCGCTCCCACTTGCGGTCTGACTCGCCCTCGGGCAGCACGTAGCGCTCGTGCCAGGCCCGAACTCGTTCGTCGGTGACGGCGTCGAGGTTGGCGAAGTACTGGTGGAAGTTCTCCTCGCCGGTCAGCACCGTGCCCCAGGGGGTGACCCCGCCGGCGCAGTTGTTCAGCATCCCCCTGACCCGGCGGCCGCTCGGGTCCCGGCTCGTCTTGAGCAGGTCGTCCCCGGCGGCCGGGCCGTCCAGGCGCATGGGGGTGGTTCCGGTGATGCGCCGGTTGTAGCGCGACAGCGGCCGGTGGCGGAACGGGCCGCCGCGCTTGCCCCGCTGGATGAGGACGATGCTGCCCCCGTGGGCCTGGATCTGGATGTCGACCTGGTCCCGGGTCGGGTTGTCCTCGTCGTAGTTCCGGAACATCAGCTCCGGGTTGGTGTACTCGTGGTTGGCCCACAGCAGGCCGATGAAGCTGTTCGCGCTCCACCAGGGGAGGGGGAAGAAGGCCAGGTAGTCGTTGTTGTAGCCGAACTGGCGGGCCTGGTCGGCCGGGCTCTGGGCGTCGAAGTCGAACTCGGGCGCCCCCGGGCGGATGGGGTCGCCCCAGGCGATCAGGATCCGGTCGTCGTAGCCCTCGGCCAGGACCACGTCGTCGACGTTGTTGGGCTCGATCGGGGTGAAGGCCAGCCGGCGCCCGGTCGGGTTCGGCCGGTAGGGGCCGACCGGTGGATACTCGGAGGCCTCGGCCGGGCTGGCCGCCGCCCCAAGGACCAGCGCCCCGACCCCGCCCGCGGCCAGGAAGGAGCGGCGGCTCAGGGCCCGCTCGACCACCGCGGCGTAGGTCTCGTTGCCGGAGCGGTTGGGCGGCTCCTTGGAGCAGGCGTCGCCACAGCCCCAGCGGCAGCTCTTGTGGTTCCCTCGGCCCACCTGGAGCAGCGGCAGCTCGATGCGGCGGTGAGGATCGAGGTTGCTCGCCATTGCGCACCTCCGATTTGCGGGAGATTGTCAGAGAAACAGTCCGGAGCCGGGTTGTCCAGCGCGAGATTTCGATACGGTGCCGCCCTTGGCCGACGGGGAGGAGCGGGCTGTGGACATCGCGGGCGCGACGGTGCTGGTCACCGGGGGCGGGTCGGGGCTGGGGGCGGCCACCGCCCGGATGGTGGTCGAAGCGGGCGGGTCGGTGGTGGTCGCCGACGTCGACCGGGAGCGCGGCGGGCGGGTCGCGGACGAGCTCGGGGAGCGGGCCCGGTTCGTGGCCGCCGACGTCACCGACGAGGCCAGCGTGGCCGGCGCCGTGGCCGCGGCGGCCGAGGGCGGCAGGCTGCGGGCGGCCGTCAGCTGCGCCGGGATCGCCCCGGCGGAGCGGGTCCTCGGCCGCCAGGGACCGCACTCGCTGGACCGGTTCGTGACCACCATCCAGGTCAACCTGGTCGGCAGCTTCAACCTGACCCGGCTGGCCGCCCAGGCCATGGCCGGCAACGAGCCCCTGGACGACGGCGAGCGGGGCGTGATCGTCAACACCGCCTCGGTGGCCGCCTTCGACGGCCAGATCGGCCAGGCCGCCTACTCCGCCTCCAAGGCCGGCGTGGCCGGCATGACCCTGCCGATCGCCCGCGAGCTGGCCCGCTTCGGCATCCGGGTCATGGCCGTCGCCCCCGGCATCTTCGACACCCCCATGCTGGCCGCCATGCCCGACGAGGTCCGCGCCTCCCTCGGCGCCCAGGTCCCCTTCCCCTCCCGCCTCGGCCAGCCGGGCGAGTACGCCGCCCTGGTCCGCCACATCCTCGAGAACCGCATGCTCAACGGCGAGACCATCCGCCTCGACGGGGCCATCCGCATGGCCCCCAAGTAGCCGTCAGACGACGCGCGGGAGACGGCCGGCGAGGCCACGCAGAGGACGTCCACGGGCAAGCTTGGAAAGACTCGACCAGCCGGTCAGTCAGGTGGGACGACAACTCCCGGCATTTCCGGCGACAAGCCCGATCGGACAACGGGAGGACGGCCACATGGCGGTGACCGCCCAGGTCAGGGACCAGGTCGGCTGGATCACCCTGGACCGGCCGCCGGACAACGCCTACGACGCGGCCTTCCTGGAGGAGCTGGACCGCTGCGTCGGCGAGGTCGCCGAGGCCGAGGTGGCGGTGGCGGTGATCCGCTCGGCCAGCGAGCGGTTCTTCTCGGCCGGGGCCGAGGTCAAGGGATACCTGGAGCGGTCGCCCGAGGAGAGCCTGCAGATGGCCCGCCGGGCCCAGCAGGTGCTCGGCCGGTTCGCGGACGAGTCGCCGCTGTTCATCGCGGCCATCGCCGGCCACGCCCTCGGGGGCGGCTACGAGATCGCCCTGGCCTGCGACATCCGCATCGCCGCCGAGGGCCGCTACCGGATCGGGCTGCCCGAGGTCACCTACGGCCTGCTGCCCGGCGCCGGCGGCACCCAGCGGCTGCCCCGGCTGATCGGCCTCGGCCGGGCCCTGGAGCTGCTGACCACCGGCCGGACCGTCGCCCCGGCCGAGGCCGAGCGCCTTGGCATGGTCGACCGGCTGGTCCCGGCGGGCGAGTTCGACCAGGCGGTGGCCGACCTGGCCGCCGGCCTGGCCGCCGGCGCCCCGCTGGCCGTGGCCGCCATCACCCGGGTGGTCAACGACGGGGTGGAGCGGACCCTGGCCGACGCCTGTGACCGCGAGCTGGAGGAGCTGGCGGCCCTGCTGGCCTCCGAGGACGCCCGCGAGGGCGTCACCGCCCACACCGAGAAGCGGGCCCCCAGGTACAGCGGGAGCTGAGATGGCGACCCGCCAGGTCGGCGACGAGACACTCTCGCCCCGGGCCTACGACCTGGTCTTCGTCGGGCCGGAGCAGGACCGCGACTTCTCCCTGCGGACCCTGCTGGGGGCGGGCCGGTGAGGCTGGTCGAGCGCGACGCCCAGCTGCGGCGCCTGGAGGCCGCCCTGGAGGAGGCCAGGCGGGGGCGGGGGACCACCGTGCTGGTCTCGGGCGAGGCCGGGATCGGCAAGACCTCGCTGCTCCAGGAGTTCGCCGACGGCGCCTGGCCGACGGCCCGGGTGCTGGTCGGGGCGTGCGAGGACCTGCTCACCCCGCGGCCGCTGGGGCCGTTCCGGGACATGGCCCGCGACGCCGGCGGCCTGGCCGGGCTGGCCGGGGACGACCGCGACGCCTTCCTGGACGCGCTGCTGGCCGAGATGGCCTTCACCCAGCGCCCGGCGGTGGTGATCGTCGAGGACGCCCACTGGGCCGACGCCGCCTCCCTCGACATCGTCCGCTACCTGGCCAGGCGGATCGAGCGCCTGTCGGCGCTGCTGGTGGTCAGCTACCGCGACGAGGAGCTGCGCGACGACCACCCGTTCGCCCGCATGGTCGCCGCCCTGGCCGGGCCGTCGGTGCTCCGGATCGAGCTGGAGGGGCTGTCGGACGAGGCCGTGGCCGAGCTGGCCGCGGCCGCCGGGCTCGACCCCGGCCCGGTGGTGGCGGCGGTCGGCGGCAACCCGTTCTACCTGACCGAGGTCCTGGCCGCCCCCGGGGCGGCCGTCCCGCCGTCGGTGCGCCACGCCGTGCGGGCCCGGTTCGCCTCCCTGCCGGCCTCCTGCCGGTCGTCGCTGGAGCGGCTGGCCGTCGTCCCCAGCGGGGCCGAGCCCTGGCTGGTGCGGTCCCTGGTCGAGGACCCGGCGGCCCTGGAGCCGGCCGAGCGGCGCGGGATGGTGGTGTCCGCCCAGGGACGGGTCCGGTTCCGGCACGAGCTGGCCCGGCGAGCCGTCGAACTGTCGCTGCCGTCCTCGCGGCGGATCGACCACCACCGCCGGGCCCTGGCCGCCCTGGCCGTCGGCGGGGCCGAGCCGTCGCGGCTGGTCCACCACGCGGTGGCCGCCGCCGACGACCAGGCGGTGGCCCGCAACGCGGCCGCCGCGGCCCGGGACGCCGCCGGGTCCTCGGCCCACCGGGAGGCGGCCGCCTTCGCCCGCCTGGCCCTCGAGCACGAGGCCCTGTTCGACCGGCTGGAGGTGGCCCGGCTGCACGGGCTGGCCGCCCTGGCCCTGTACGCCCGCAACCAGTTCGGCGACGCCGCCGAGCACGCCGACCGGGCGGTCGAGCTGTGGGACACGGCCGGGTCGGCGCCCCTGGAGCTGGGCGAGGCGCTGCTCATCTCGGCCCGCATGAGCACCCTGCGGGCCGACCCGGCGGCGGCCAGGGCCAAGGCCCTGCGGGCCCTGGGCATCCTGGAGGCGCACCCGCCCAGCCGCGCCCTGGCCCTGTGCTACAGCACCCTCTGCTCCCAGGACACCATGCAGGCGCGGTTCGACACCGCCCTCGGGTGGTGCAAGCGGGCCCTGGAGGTGGCCGAGCGGGTCGGCAGCCTCGACGTCGTCTCCCACGCCCTCGGCTACCGCGGCCTGTCCAAGGTGTCGCTGGGCGACGACGCCGGCCTGGCCGACCTGGAGCGGGCCCTGGAGGTGGCCGACCGGCTGGGCCACGGCGACTATGTGACCGTGGCCGCCCACAACCTGGCCGTGATCCTGATCCGGATCGGCCGGGTCCGGGAGGCCAGGCAGGCCCTGGAGGTCGGGGAGCGCGCGGCCCGCGAGCACGCGCTGGACACCGCGCTGTTCCGCATCGAGGCCCAGCAGTGCCACGTGCTGCTGATCGAGGGGTCCTGGGACGAGGCCGAGCGGCGGCTGCGGCGGCTGCTGCGGCGGTCCGAGGACCCGGGGGCGAACCTGGTCAACCCGCTGGCCTTCCTTGGCCGGATCCTGGCCCGGCGGGGCGACCCGGAGGCGGCCGGCCTGATCGAGCGGGCCTGGCGCCTGGCCTCGGCCACCGGCGAGGACCAGAAGATGGCGGTCGCCGCCGGGGCCCGCATCGAGCATGCCTGGATCGAAGGGGACGACGACCGGGTGCGGGCCATCGGGGGCGAGCTGCTGGAGCTGGCCGTCCGGGCCCAGCACCGCTACCTGCGGGGCGAGGTGCTCCGCTACCTGCGCCGGGTGGGCGAGCCGGTGGCGCCGTTCGACGGCTGCCTGGCCCCGTTCGCCGACGGGATCACCGGCGACTGGGCGGCCGCGGCCGCCGGCTGGGAGCGGATCGGCAACCCCTACCACCAGGCGCTGGAGCTGACCGAGGCCCCCGACCTGGAGGCGGCCCTGCGCGGGCTGGGCATGCTCGACCGGCTGGGGGCGGTGGCCACGGCCAGCCTGGTCCGCCGGCGGCTGCGCCGCGGCGGGGCTCGCGGCATCCCCCGGGGGCCGCGGGCGGCCACCAGGGCCAACCCGGGCCAGCTGACCGACCGCCAGCTCGAGGTGCTGGCCCTGCTGGCCGAGGGCTCGACCAACGCCGAGATCGCGGCCCGGCTCTACCTCTCCCAGCGGACCGTCGACAACCACGTGGCCGCCCTGCTGGCCCGGCTCGGGGTGAGCTCGCGCCACGACGCCCTGGCCGTCGCGGCCGGCCTCGGCCTGCTGGCCCCGCCGGAGCGCGA
>CALGFH010000044.1 GCA_937881255.1 uncultured Actinomycetes bacterium | reverse complement strand
TGGGCTTGGGAGTGGGGGAACTTGTAACCTGGGGGGAACTCCGGGGGTCTAGGGGGTTGATTCCTGCCGTCTGTCTGATCGTGTCCCCGGGCGGTTACCCATCCTGACGCCGACGTCGGTGTCGGGCTGGCCGGGGAGTCGATGCCGAACGACCTGAGAGGTGCCAGTCAGCCGATGAGCGTTGCGTTCGTCTTCCCAGGTCAGGGCAGCCAGGCACCGGGGATGGGCCTGGACTTCGCCGAGTTCGACGAGACCGCGGCTGAGCTGTACCAGTGGGCCAGCGCCTGCCTGGGCTGGGACCTGGCCGAGACCCTGCGGACGGCGAGCCCCGACGAGCTGCGACAGACCTACATCGCCCAGCCGGCGATCTTCTGCGTCTCGGTGGCGGCCCTGCGGGCGCTTGAGGCGGCCGGGGTGCCGCGGCCGGCGTACGTGGCCGGGCACTCCCTCGGAGAGTTCTCCGCCCTGGTCGCGGCCGGGGCGCTGTCGTTCGAGGCCGGGCTGCTGCTGGTGGCCAGGCGGGCCGAGGCGATGCAGCGGGCCGCCGACGCCCGGCCCGGGTCGATGAGCTCGGTGCTGGGGCTGTCGGCCGAAGGGGTGGAGATGGCCGTCGAGGCCACCGCCCAGGACCAGGTGCTGGCCGTGGCCAACGACAACGCCCCTGGCAACGTGGTCGTGTCCGGCGAGTGGACGGCCCTGGAACGGCTCCCGGCCGCGGCCAAGGAGCTCGGGGCCAAGCGGGTGGTGCCGCTGAACGTCGGCGGCGCCTTCCACTCGCCCCTGATGGCCCCGGCGGTCGAGACCTTCCAGCCGCACCTGGCCTCGGCGCCGCTGCGCGACCCGTCCATCCCGGTGGTCGCCAACGCCACCGCCGAGCCGGTCACCGAGGCCGAGGAGCTGCGCGAGCTGCTGGCCCGCCAGCTCACCGGCCGGGTCCGCTGGACCGAGTCGGTCCGCCGGATGGCCGCCCTCGGGGTCGACACCTTCGTCGAGGTCGGCCCGGGCACCGTCCTGGGCGGGCTCATCAAGCGGACTGTCGACGGCACCCGGATCCTGTCGGCCGCGAACGCCGAGGGCGTGGCCGCGGTGGCCGACGCCCTGCGGACCCAGGCCGACGGCGACGCGGCCGACGCCGCCAAGGCCGACGCCGGCAAGGGCGAGGGCCAGGGCGAGGTGGTGGTGCTGCCCGAGCGGTTCGCCGTCTCCCCCGGCCATGGCCGCTTCTACCCGGTCACCCCGTCGCGCTACGACGACGAGCGGCCCTACGTCGAGCCGGGCGACCTCCTCGGCGAGGTCCGCAACGGCGCCGCCAGCATCCCCGTCCGCAGCCCCTTCCGCGGCTGGGTCATGGCTCATCTCGCCTGGGAGGGCGAGCTGGTCACGCCCGGCCAGATCCTGCTCAGCCTCCGGCCCTTCTGACCGCCCCCACCGCCGATTCCCCCCCACGCCGGAGAAAGGAGCCGTCGTGCCCGCCGAGATCGTTGGACTCGGGGTGGCCGTGCCGCCCTACGTCCTGACCAACGCGGACCTGGAGGAGCTGGTCGACACCAACGACCAGTGGATCACCGAGCGCACCGGGATCAAGGAGCGCCGGGTCGCCGGCCGGGACGACTCGACGGCGCTGCTCGGCAAGCGGGCCGCCGAGCAGGCCCTGAAGGTCGCCGGCATCGGCATCGACGAGGTCGACCTGGTGATGGTGGCCACGGCCACGCCCGACTACACCCTGCCCTCGGCCGCCTGCATCCTCCAGCTGGAGCTGGGCATGACCAGGGGCGCGGCCATGGACGTGATCGCCGGCTGCTCCGGGTTCGTGTACGCGCTGGCCACCGCCTCCCAGTTCGTCGACTCGGGGGCGGCCGAGACGGCCCTGGTGGTCGGCTCCGAGACGCTGTCGCGGATCTGCGACTACACCGACCGCGGCACCTGCATCCTGTTCGGGGACGGGGCCGGGGCGGTGGTGCTGCGCAAGGGCGAGCGGGGCGTGCGGGCGTTCTCGCTCGGCGCCGACGGGGCCCGGTCGCGGCTGCTCATGACCCCGGCCGGCGGGTCGCGGTTCCCGGCCAACAGCCGCACCGTGGCCGAGCGGCGGCACTATCTCGTCATGGAGGGCCGCGAGGTCTTCAAGGGCGCGGTGACGGCGATGGCCGCGTCCAGCCTGGAGGCGATCGAGCGGTCCGGCCTGAAGCCGGACGACATCGACCTGGTCGTCCCCCACCAGGCCAACCAGCGGATCATCGAGGCGACCGCCCGGCGGCTCAAGACCCCCATGGCCAACGTGGTCATGAACGTGGCCCGCTACGGGAACACCTCGGCCGCCTCGATCCCCATCGCCATGGCCGAGGCCTGGGAGCAGGGGCAGATCCGGCCCGGGCAGCGGCTGCTGCTGACCGCGTTCGGGGCCGGGCTGGCCTGGGGCTCGGCGGTGGTCGACTGGACCCTCCCCAACCCGGCCGAGCCGGCGCCCGAGGAGCCGACCCAGCCGGCCATGCCGATCGTGCGCGGGCTGCTCGACGGCACCCTGTGGGACGGCGCCGACATGCTGCCGCCCCTGCGGGCGGCCGTCCCCGAGGCGGCGCTTTGAGCGGCCTGGAGGGGCGGACGGCGCTGGTCACGGGGGCCTCGGGGGCGATCGGGCGGGCGTGCGCGGTGGCCCTGGCCGGGCAGGGGGCGAGGGTCGTGGTCGCCTACGGGTCCGACGAGCAGGGGGCGCAGGAGACGGCCGACCTGGTCAAGGCGGCCGGGGCCGAGCCGGTGGTCGTCCAGGCCGACCTGACCGACCCGGGGGCGGCCAAGGAGCTGGTCGCGGCGGCCGGCGAGGCCGGGATCGACATCCTGGTCAACAACGCCGGGCTGACCCGTGACGGGCTCGTGCTGCGGATGCGCGACGACGACTTCACCGGCGTGCTCGAGGTCAACCTGGTGGCGGCGTTCCGCTGCACCCGGGAGGCCCTGCGGGGCATGCTGCGGCGGCGCTGGGGCCGGGTGATCTCCATCTCCAGCGTGGTCGGGCTGGTCGGCAACCCGGGGCAGGCGAACTACGCCGCCTCCAAGGCCGGCCTGATCGGGCTCACCATGAGCGTGGCCAGGGAGGTGGCCGGCCGGGGCATCACCGTCAACGCCGTCGCCCCCGGCTACATCCCCTCCAAGCTCACCGACGCCATGGGTGAGGAGGCCAAGCAGGCGACCCTCGGCCAGATCCCGGTCGGGCGGCTCGGCACCCCGGAGGAGGTGGCGGCGGCGGTTCGCTTCCTGGCCGGCGAGGAGGCCGGCTACATCACCGGCCAGGTCCTGGCCGTGGACGGCGGCATGACGATGGGCGCGTAACACCGAAGGGTCAGTTGACTGGCAGTCGGCACGGGCGGCATCCTGAGCCGCCATCGTGGCCCCCGGCACGAAGGAGAACGAGGAGATGGCGCAGTCGCGCGAGGAAGTTGTCGAGACGATGAAGGACGTCCTGGCCTCCGAGCTGGGCGTGGAGGCGGACAAGGTGACCGCCGACGCCCGCTTCAAGGAAGACCTGGACGCCGACTCGCTCGACCTGGTCGAGGTCGTGCTCGCCCTCGAGGAGAAGTTCGGCATCGAGATCTCCGACGACCAGATCGCTGGCGTCAAGACCGTCGGCGAGGCCGCCGACCTGGTGATCTCCAAGCAGACGGCGGTGGGGTAGGAAGTTGCAGCGCGTCGTCGTCACCGGGCTCGGTGCGGTCACCCCGGTCGGCGTCGGGGTCAAGGCCTACTGGGACGCCATCACCGCCGGCCAGTCTGGGGTCGGTCCCCTCACGCTTGTCGACCCCGAGCCGGTGCCGTCCAAGGTGGCGGCCGAGTGCCTGGAGTTCGACCCGGCGGCCAGCCTCGGGCCCAAGGAGGCCAAGCGGCTGGACCGCTCGACCCAGTTCGCCCTGACCGCGGCCCGCGAGGCCTGGGACGACAGCGCCATCGAGGACGGGGTCGACAAGGACGAGACCGGGGTGGTGTTCGCCACCGGCATCGGCGGGATCAGCTCGCTGCTGGCCAGCGACGCGGTGATGCGGACCAAGGGCCCCAACCGGGTCTCGCCGTTCACCGTGCCCCAGCTGATGCCGAACGCCGCCGCCGGCCAGATCGCCATGAAGTTCGGCCTGCGCGGGCCGAACTTCTGCACCACCACCGCCTGCGCGGCCTCCAACCACGCCATCGGCCTGGCCTTCCAGGCGATCCGGCACGGTGAGGCGACGGCCATGATCGCCGGCGGCTCGGAGTCGGCCTTCGTCCAGGTCGCGCTGATCGCCTTCGCGCAGATGACGGCCCTGGCCACCAAGTTCAACGAGACCCCGTGGGAGGCCTCGCGGCCGTTCGACTCCCTGCGCAACGGCTTCGTGATGGGCGAGGGCGCCGGGGCCCTGATCCTGGAGGAGCGGGAGCACGCCCTGGCCCGCGGGGCGCCGGTCCACGCCGAGCTGGTCGGCTTCGGGCAGTCGGCCGACGCCTTCCACGTCACCGCCCCCTCTGAGGACGGCAGCGGGGCCGCCCTGGCCATGCGGCGGGCGCTGCGCTCGGCCGACCTGGCCCCCGAGGCGGTCGGCTACGTCAACGCCCACGGCACCTCGACCCCGGCCGGGGACGTCTCGGAGACCAAGGCCATCCGCCTCGCCTTCGGCGACCATGCCGACAACCTGGCCGTCTCCTCGACCAAGTCGATGATCGGGCACCTGTTCGGGGCGGCCGGGGCGGTCGAGGGCATCGCCACCATCCTGGCCCTGCGGGACGGGATCCTGCCCCCGACCATCAACCAGACCGACCCCGACCCCGCCTGCGACCTCGACTACGTCCCCAACCAGGCCCGCAAGGCCGAGGTGGACGCGGCCATGTCGAACGGGTTCGGCTTCGGCGGCCACAACGCGGTGGTGGTCTTCCGCCGCCACCAGGCCTAGCGCGACGGCGCGCGGCCGGCCGTGAAGCTGTACGCGGAGACGGCGGGGCTGCGGGCCCGGCAGCTGCTCGGGGACCTGGGCGTGCTGGCCTGGACGGCCGTCTGGGTGGCGGCCGGGCTGACCCTGTACCGGCTGGTCGAGAAGCTGGCCGTGCCCGGGGCGCGGGTCGAGCAGGCCGGCAGCAACTTCGCCGGCGACGTGGCCGAGATCCAGCAGAAGGTCGGCCGCCTCCCGGTCGTCGGTGGCGAGCTCCAGGACCCGTTCGGGCGCCTGTCCGGGGTCGGGCGGACCCTGGCCGACGCCGGGGCGACCCAGCAGGAGGTCGTCCACCAGCTCGCCCTGTGGCTCGGGGTGGTGGTCGCGGCCGTCCCGATCGTCGCCCTGGTACTGGTCTGGCTCCCGCGCCGGGTCGCCTGGTCCCGGGAGGCGGGCGCGGCCAGCCGGCTGCGCCTGGACGGGGCCGACCTCGAGCTGTTCGCCCTCCGGGCGGTGGCCAACCGGTCCCTGCGCGAACTGCACAAGGTCACCCCCGACCCCGCCGGAGACCTCCGGGCCGGGGAGTTCGAGGCCCTGGCCGACCTGGAGCTGCGCGCCCTCGGCCTGCGGGCCGGGTCGCCCCGGGGTGGTTGAGGGTGC
>CALGFH010000043.1 GCA_937881255.1 uncultured Actinomycetes bacterium | reverse complement strand
CGAGCGGACCGGTCAGGGACCCGGGCACGGGCTTGGCGGCAGCGCCGGTGGACCGGGCTGCGGTCCGGGCGGCCGCGGCGGCGGGACGGGTCGGGGGCGCGACCCGGCGGACCGGGGAGGTGACCGCCGGGGCGCCCCGCTTGACGGCCGGGGCCGCGGGACGGGCCGCGCCGGTCGCCGGCCGTTGAAGCCCCGGATCCGGTGGCACGCCCGGCGAGTAGGACCTCCCTGGCTGTCGCCTCCAAGGTCGTGCTCACCGGATCCAGGAGCCCAGGCTCCCGCCGTTCCGCGGCCTCGGCCGGCCGCGACGACAGGAGCAGGAGGAGGCCGCCGCAGAACGCGAACAGGCACAGGCGCGCCAGCAGCCGGCGCCCACGGGGCACCGGCTGCACGGGTTGCACCTGCTCCACCATCGACCTCCAGTAAAGCTTCCGACCTCCAGTAAAGCTTCTAACCACTCTCCGGGAAAAATTCCCACGGAGAGCGTCGATCAAGGGGTGTATCGGCGCGGCCGTCAGATTCCTGTAGCCCTGCGTTCTCCAGCGGTTTGGGCGTTCTGTCGGCGCCGGGGGTGGTCTGCGTGACGCCGGGCTTGGCATGATGCGAGCATGCGCACATGGGAACGGCACCGGTGACCGGCTCCAGCGAACCGCTGGTCTCGGTGGTCGTGCCGGCCAACAACGAGGTCGGCACGGTCCCGGCGTTCGTCGAGAAGACGGCCAAGGCCTTCGCCGACATGGGCCGGCCGTGGGAGCTGGTCTACGTCGACGACGGCTCCAGCGACGGCACGGCCGCCGCCGTTGAGGCCGAGGCGGCCCGCGAGCCACGGGTCCGCCTGGTCCGCCAGCGCCGCCGCCTCGGCCTCACCGAGGCCCTCAACCGGGGCTTCCGGGAGGCCCGCGGCGACATCATCGTGTTCCTCCCGGCCGACCTGGAGTCCGACCCCGAGGTCGACGTGCCCCTGCTGCTGGGCAGGCTCGACCAGGGCTACGACGTCGTCGCCGGCTGGCGCCAGGGCCGCCGCGACGGCAAGCGGGTGGCCAGCAGGATCGCCAACGTGGCCTGCCGGCTGCTGTTCGGCCTCGAGGTCCACGACCTCAACTGGATCAAGGCGTTCCGCCGCGAGGTCACCGACGGCCTGGCCCTCCGCTCCCAGTGGCACCGCTACATCCTGGTCATGGCCCACCACGAGGGGTACCGGATCGGCGAGGTCAAGGTCCCCTACCGGCCCCGCGAGGCCGGCCGGTCCAAGTTCGGCCTCGGCCGCCTGCCGGTGTCGGCCATCGACGTGGTGACCCTCAAGTTCCTGCTCACCTTCCAGCGCAAGCCGATCATCTTCTTCGGCGGCCTCGGCTCGGCCCTGATCGGTGCCGGGCTGCTCGTCTGGGCGTACCTGGGCTGGCTGTTCCTGGCCACCCAGACCCAGCGCCGCCCGCTCATGCTGGCAGGGGGGATCGCCATCCTTTCCGGCCTGCTGATCGTGCTCGTTGGCTTCCTGGGCGAGCTGGTGGTGAACGTCTCCGAGCGGGTCGAGCGCCTGGAACGGCGGCTCCACCGAGATCCCGACCCCGGCCCTTGAGCGCCACCGAGGCCCCTCCCTCCGGCTCCTCGGCATCCGACTCGGCGCCGGCCGCGCCCGACCCCGGGCCTCCCCGCGCCCGGGCCCTGACCTGGGTCGCCGTCGCCGTGGCCAGCCTGGCCGCGTTCGTGGTCCTGACCTGGCCGCTGGCCCTGCACCCCGACCACCTCTGGACGATGGCCGGCAACCGGGGCGTGGCTGCCGAGCCCAACTTCCAGCATCGGCCCGGGGGCATGCACGGCGGCGACCACCTCCAGAACGTCTTCATCCAGTCGGTGATCGTCGACAACCTCCGGGCCCTGCGCAGCCCCTATCTCGACCTGCGCGAGGGGGCGGCCGGGCCGGCCCCGCTCAAGACCACCTCCCTTGACGTGCCCTGGACGGCCCTGCTGGCGGTCGCCTGGCCGGTGGTCGGGCTGGTGCCGGCCTACAACCTGGGGCTGGCCCTGTCCTCGGTGCTCACCGGGCTGGCCGCCTTCGCCTGGCTGCGCCGCCACACCCGCTGGCAGCTGCTGGCCGCGGCCGGTGCCCTGGCCTACGCCTTCACCCCCCACCGGATGTTCCAGCTGACCAGCCACTTCAACGCGGTCATGTGGTGGGCCTTCCCGGCGGCCCTGCTCGCCTTCGAGGTCATGCTGGAGCGGCGCCGGGCCGGGCGGCCATGGGGCTGGCCGGCGGCCGGGCTGGCCGCGATCACCCTGACCGTGGCCGTCGGCGGCGAGTTCCACCTGATCCTCTATCTGACCGGGCTGCTCGGCTACCTGGTCGTCTGGACGCTGGTGGCGAGCCTGGCCGGCCGGCGCGGCGTGCCCTGGGGGCCGCTGGCCTCGGTGGTGGCCACCCTCGGGGTGGCCTGCGCGTACGTGCTCGGGGTCTTCCAGGCCGTGTTCAAGGGGTCGGTGGCGGGCGAGAACGGCAGCTGGCAGCAGGTCGTGCTCTACTCCCCCGGCTCGGTCTGGGCGCTGGTCCGCAAGAGCTTCGGCACCCAGGGCGAGGGCCTCATCTACATCGGCTGGCCGCTGCTGGTCCTGGCCGGGCTCGGCCTGGTCGCGGTGCTGGTCAGGCGGCGGGCGGCGCTGGCCTACGCCGTCCTGGCCGTGCCCCTGGTCGTGCTCACCTACGGGGCCCGGGCCGACATCGCCGGGGTCCAGGTGTACCGGTTCCTCTTCGACCACCTGCCGTTCCTCTCCCTGCAGCGGGTCCCGGAGCGCCTGATGGTGGTGACCGCCCTGGTCCTGGTCCTGCTGGCGGTGAGCGCCCTGGACGTGGCCGGCGAGCTGCTGGCCGGGCGGCGCCGCGCCCTGGTCGCCGCCGGGGTCGTCCTGTGCCTGGCCACCGTGGCCCTGCTGGCCGACTACCGGGTGTCCCGGAACCGCTTGGAACCGGACAGGGCGGACAACCGGGTGGTGGCGGCCCTGCGGACGGCCGGGGACGGGGCCGGGCCGGTGCTGGGGGTCCCGATCATGGGCCAGGCGGTCACCTGGAACTCCTCCACCACCTATATAGGAGCGCAGAGCCGCCGGCGGGTCCTCAACGCCTACAACCAGACCCCGGCCCCCTGGCAGGCCGAGCGGGTGGCCAGCCTCGACCCGCTCAACCGCGGCCAGGCCGCCCCGGCCGCCCTCGAGGTGCTGCGCCAGACCGGCACCCGCCAGGTGGTGGTGATCGACGAGCCGCGGGTGTTCGCCCCCGGCGAGGCCCAGGCCACCGTCGACCGCCTGGTCGCCAGCGGCCGGTTCCGGCTGGTCACCAGGGACGGCCCCCTGGCCCTGCTCGAGCTGACCGGCTGAGCGGGTGCGTCAGAGGTCGCGGCGGCGGAACGCGGCCACGGCCACGGCGAGGCAGGCCACCGGGTAGGCGAGCGCCCAGGCCAGCATGGCCGGGGCCATCGGTGCGGTGGAGACGAACGGCGGGCCGTCCTGCGCGCCCCCGGCCAGGGAGGTGGCAGCCAGGAAGCTGGGCGGGAGGACGTGGAACGACGCTCCGCGCCAGACGGCGTCGGCCGGGAGCAGGAGGCCGGCGGCCGTGCCCAGGTTGGCCAGCAGCTCGTTGCCGGGCGGGATCGTGGCCACGAACCCGAGGATGCCGCCGAGCCAGGCCACCCCGAACAGGGCCAGCATGACCACGCCGTTGGCCAGTGTCGGCAGCACCGTGCTGCCGAGCAGGCTGACAGCGAGCAGGATCAGGACCTCCAGGAGCATGAGGCCGACCACCCGGCGGGCGTCGCCAGGGGTGAAGCCGGCGACGACCCGGGCCGTGAGCAGCAGCGCGCCGCTCATCACGAGCACGTAGGCGGCGAGCAGCCCGGCCAGGGCGAGGAAGCGGCCGAGGAGGTACTGGAGGCGGCTGAGGGGGCGGGCGAGCACGGCGTGGAGGGCGCCCGAGTCGATCTCCGGCGAGACCGAGGCGACGCCCAGGAACAGCCCGAGCAGCGCGCCCAGGAACTGGACGCCGTAGAGCCCGAGCACCAGCAGCAGGGACGAGACGGCCAGGAGCTCCTCGCGGGCCGACAGGACGCCGGCGCCGAGAACCTCGGCCTCCACCACGGCCCGCTGCTGGTCGTGGTAGAGGAGGGCGTACCCGAGCGCGAACAGGGCCACGAAGGCCACGCTGAGCGCCACCCCGGCCAGCACCAGCCGGCGGCGGCGGGCCTCCAGCAGCGTCCAGCGGGCCACCACCAGGACGCTCATCCCTCCCGCACCTCCCCGACCAGGTCGACGAAGACGTCCTCGAGCGACCGCTGCACCGGGACCAGCCCGTACAGCCGGTAGCCGGAGGTGACCAGCAGCCGGGCCAGGTCGGGGGCGACGTCGAGGGTGCCGACGGCCAGGGTGACGGCGGTGCCCTCGACGGCGACGACCTCGCCGTGCCGGCCGAGCAGGGCCAGCAGCTCCCGGTCGGCCCGGTCGAGCAGCAGCCGCAGCTGGGTCACGGCCCCGGCCAGGTCGTCCAGGGGCCCGCTGGCCAGGACCCGGCCCTGGCTGACGATCGCCACCCGGTCGCAGACCGCCTCGACCTCGGTGAGCAGGTGGGAGTTGAGGAACACGGTGACGCCGGCGGCGGCCAGCTCCCGGACCAGCTCGCGGACCTCGCGGCGGCCCACCGGGTCGAGGGCCGAGGTCGGCTCGTCGAGCAGGACCAGGTCGGGCCGGTGGAGGATGGCCAGGGCCAGGCCGAGGCGCTGGGTCATGCCCTTGGAGTAGCGGCGGACCCGCTCGCCGCCCCGCCCGGCCAGGCCGACCCGCTCCAGCAGCTCGGGGATGCGCCCGGCCAGCTCGGTACCGCCAAGGCCGGCCAGCCGGCCGTGGAAGTCGAGCAGCTCGGCCCCGGTGGCCCACTCCTGGAAGCGGAAGTGCTCGGGCAGGTAGCCGACCCGGCGGCGGGCGGCCGGCTCGGCCGGCGACCGGCCGAAGATCAGCGCCTCCCCGCCGCTGGGCCGGACCAGGCCGAGCAGGATCTTCATGGCGGTGGTCTTGCCGGCCCCGTTGGGCCCGAGGAAGCCGAACACCTCCCCCGGCTGGACGGCCAGGGTCAGGTCGTGGAGGGCGACCCGGGAGCCGAAGGACTTGCGCAGGCCGGACGTGGCGATCGCCGGGACCGCGCTGCCGGTCCCGGCGATGCCCGCCGCATGGTCAGCCGAGGCTGTCTGCGACATCGAGCGCCTCGTCGGAGTCGATGACCCCGGCCACCCCCCAGATGTGCCCGCCGCGCTGCCAGAGCAGGGCGTTGAGCCGGCCGCTCTGGTCGGCGAAGCTGACCGCCTCGGCGCCGTCGACCGTGGCCGGGCGCGACCGCACCTGGTCGGACGGGACCGGGAGGGGCAGGGTGGTGCGCCAGTCGCCGATGGCCCGGAGCTGGGCCACGGTCTCGGCCGGCAGGCCGGGGAGGCCGAGCACGACCTCGCGGAGCTCCTCCAGGCTGGCCCCGCCCTCGGTGGTCAGGCCGACCGTCCCGGCCTTGCCGACCAGCAGGGCCGGGACGCCGTCGCGTCCGGCGAACTGCTGCACGACCGCCGCCGGGACCTGCACGACCAGCTGGGTGCCGTCGTACCGCTCGGGCAGCCGCGCGTCCGGGCGGCCGTGGCCACGCAGATAGGCCAGGGCGCGGTCGCGGTCGAAGGTGAGCCGGGCCTCGCGGGCCCGGGTGACCAGGACCCGCTGGGGGGTGCGCTCGACGCCGGCGGGCAGCGCCGCCGGGTCGACGGCGGAGACGGCGAACCCGGCGACCCGGGCGGCCTCGTCCAGGCCGGCCACCACCTCCGGCTCGCCCAAGCCCGAGAGCTGCCGGGCGTCGCCGGTGAACACGCCCGTCTGGACCAGCCCGCCGACCACGTCGGCGACCTGGCTGGACTGGCCCGGGTCGAGGGAGACGACCTCGAACCGCTGGCTGCGGAACTGGGCCAGGAACCCGGCCGCGGCGGCCCGGCCCCCTGGCGTGACCAGCAGGCCGGTCAGGACCAGGGCCGCGACCAGGCCGGCGGCCACCCCCCGGGCCCTGGCCCCCAGCCGGGCCACCGGCCCGCGCCCGGGCAGCGGGATCGGAGCGGGGACGTCGGCGAGGGCGGGAGCGGTGGCGGTGGCCGCGGCGGCCAGCCGGGCCCGCCGCTGCTCGAACCGGGTCAGGGCGTCGGTGACGGCGGCCGGCGACGGCGGGTCGGCCGGGGCGGTCAGGGCGATCGCCGGGGCGGCCAGCTCGGCGTTGCGCTGGAGCTCGGCCAGGGTGTCGGCGCAGGAGGCGCAGCCGGGCACGTGGTCGTGCGGCGGCGCCGGGGTGCCGGGGGCGTCGTCGAGCGACGCCCGCAGGGCACCGAGGTCAGGGCAGGGCATCGTAGGCTCCCGGGTCGGCGTCGTCAGTGTCGAGGTAGGCCTCGCGGAAGGCCCGCTCGCCGCGGGCCAGCAGGACCCCGACCGAGCCGACGGCCAGGTCGAGGGTGGCGGCGATCTCCGCGTAGGAGTAGCCGGCGTGGCGCAGCAGCAGGCAGGCCCGCTGCCGCTCGGGCAGGGAGTTGAGGGCCCGGCGCACCGCCCGCTGCTGCTCGGCCCGGAGCACGTCCAGCAGCGGGGACGCCCCGGCGTCGGTCTCGTCCTCGGCCCGCTCCGCCCTCGCGGCCCGGTCCAGCCGGGCCGTGGCCCGGCGCTGGCCCCGCAGCCGGTTGTAGGCGGTGTTCAGGCAGACCCGGCGCAGCCAGGCCGCGACCTCGGGGTCGGGCCGCTCCAGCACCGGGTGCCCGTCGAGCTTGAGGAAGGTCTCCTGGACGACGTCCTCGGCCTCGCCGTGGTCGCCGAGCAGCCGGTACCCGAGCCCGTAGAGCTCCCGGTACCGCTCCCGGAACACCCCGGCGAACCGCTCCCGTTCCCGGGCCCGGGTCCCAGCCTCATCCCGCACGGCGCGCACCAGCCGCTCCTCCAAG
>CALGFH010000042.1 GCA_937881255.1 uncultured Actinomycetes bacterium | reverse complement strand
CCCTCCCCAGTGGCCTGAAGGCCCGGCCCGACGACCCGAGGCTCCTCCCCAATACCCCGCGGCCCCGCCGCGACGACCACAGGCTCCCGACGCGCGGGCTGAGGACCGGGCGGCGGCCCTCGGGCAGCAGCAGCGACCCTCCCGACCTCTGGACCCGCCGTTCGAGGGCACCGCGACCGCAGCCTCGCGCACGGAGAGCCCTGTCGACCGTGCGGTGAGCCCGCCGGCGCCGGCGTTCCAGCCTCCGCCGCCGACCCCGCCCGTCGACGCCGGCGGGGTGGCGGGTGGCGGTGCCGACCGCCTAGCCCCGCGGCCATGGGAGCCACCCCCGGGTGATCCCGCGGACGAGACAGTGCGCAGCTACCTCGACCCGGCGCCGCCCCGAACCGCCCAGCGCCCGCCTGTCCCTCCGCCCGGCGGCAACGTGCAGGGCGACCTCGACGCCCCCGTCCGCCGGCCCGCCGAGCGACCCTCACCGCTCCCGCCGGCCACCCAGGGCTATGCGGACTCGCCGTTGTCGCCGACCCGGCCCGCTGAGCGACCCTCACCGCCTCCACAGGGATATGCGGGCCCGCCGTCGTCGCCGGCCCGGCCCGTCGAGCCGCTCCCGCCGGCCGTGGAGGGCTATGGGGACCCGGGGTTGCAGCGACCTCCGCAGCGGCCGCAGGCGTTGCAGCCCGGGGGGAACATGCTCGGGTATGTGGATGCGCCGGCGCGGGGGCGTCCGTCGGAGATCCCGGGGACGTCGCAGCCGGTTCGGCGGCCGGTTCCGCGACCTGAGGTTCCGCGACCCGAGGTGGGGCGGGGGCGACCCGGGGAGCGTGGTGACGGGCCCGACGGCCCTCCTGGGCGGCGGGTCGGCAGGGCGGCGCCTCCCGGTGAGGTGCCGGCGCGGAAGGGGCGGCGGCGGGTCGGGTTGGTGGCCCTGGTACTGACGGTGGCGCTGCTCAGCGGGCTGGCCGGTGGGGTGGTGGGGGTGGTGGCGAGCCGGAACCCCGACCTGTTCGGTGGGAGTGCCACGGCGAGCGGCAACAGGGTGGACCAGACGGCGGCCGCGGCGCCGGAGGGTACGGCCGCCGGGGACCAGCTGCAGCGGGTGCTGGGAGCGGTGCTGCCGGCGGTGGTGAAGATCGAGGCGCGGTCCGACAGCGGCAAGGCGACCGGGTCGGGGGTGATCTTCGCCAAGGACGGCTACGTGCTGACGAACGCGCACGTGGTCGACGGGGCGCGGACCATCACCGTGACGTTGTCGACCTCGGAGCCGCTGCGGGCGCGGTTCGTCGGGCGGGACCTGACCACCGACCTGGCGGTGCTCCGGGTGCGGCGGACCGGGCTGACCACGGCCAAGGTGGGGCGGTCGGCCGACCTGCGGGTGGGGGATGCGGCGATCGTGGTCGGGAGCCCGTTCGGGTTCCAGAGCTCGGTGACGACCGGGATCGTGTCGGCGCTCCACCGGGTGGTCAAGGTGCCGGACAACGAGGGCGCCGGGGAGGGCCGCGAGCTGGTCGACGCCATCCAGACCGACGCCGCCATCAACCCGGGCAACTCCGGTGGGGCCCTGGTCAACGGGAACGGTGAGGTGGTCGGGATCTCGACCGCGATCGCCACCAACGGCGACGCCGAGGCCAACGCCGGGGTCGGCTTCGCCGTCCCGATCGACGAGGCCCTGGAGGTGGCGAGGGCGCTGGTCAGGCACCGGCCGGTCAAGGTGCCGTTCCTGGGGGTGGAGGCGGACACCGAGCTGACCCCGGACATCGTCGACCGCTACCGGCTCGGCAACCGGGCCGGGGCGCTGGTCACCAAGGTGGAGGCGCGCGGCCCGGCGGCCGAGGCCGGCCTACGCCGGGGCGACCTGATCGTCCGCCTCGGCGACCAGGCGATCCCGGCAAGGGACCAGCTGACCGTGGCCGAGCGCCGGGCCGAGATCGGCGTGCCGGTGCCGGTCACGGTGGTGCGCCGGGGCCGCCAGCTCATCCTGCAGATCACCCCGGCCGATCGGCCGGAGCGGTAGGGGAGCGGCATGTTCAACATCGGGCTGGGCGAGATCGTGGCCATCGTGCTGGTCACGCTGCTGCTGTTCGGCCCCGAGCGGCTGCCCGAGATGGCCAGGCAGGCCGGGCGGTGGCTGGGCCGGCTCCGGCTGACCACCCAGGACGCGCTCGACCAGCTCAAGGACGAGGCCGACCTCAAGGACCTGAGCCTGCCCGACCTCCGGATCGGGTCGCTGCGCTCCCAGGCCCGCGACTACGTCCGGGAGCTGATGGACGTCGAGGGCCAGATGGCCGAGCTGGAACGGGAGCGGGAGCAGCTCAAGGCCGCCCTCGACGCCGAGCAGAACGGCGACGGCCCCAAAGAGCCCGGGGAGGCCGGGGACGCCGACGACGGCGGGACCGGGACCGCCTCGGGAGCCCAGGAGGCGAGCACCGCCGACCTCGGCCCGCCCCCGGTCGACCCCGAGGCCACCTAGGTCAAGAGCGTCAGGCGCTTGCCGACCAGCGAACGGGGTAGGGGCGGGAGGGCGGCCGCGACCTCGAGGAGGGCGCGGCTGGCCGGGGCGTCCGGGTCGGAGACGACCAGGGGCTTGCCGGCGTCGGCGCCCTCGCGGAGGCGGACGTCGATGGGGATCTGGCCGAGGACCTCCGTGCCGAGCTCGTCGGCCAGGATCTGGCCGCCGCCGCTGCCGAAGATCTGGTGGCGCTCGTCGCAGGACGGACAGACGAAGTAGCTCATGTTCTCGATCACGCCCGTGACCTTCATGCCGTTCTGCTGGGCGAAGTTGCCGGCCAGCACGGCCACCCGCTCGGCCGCCTCCTGGGGGGTGGTGACCAGCAGCATCTCGGCCCCCGGGAGCATCTGGGCCAGGGAGATGGAGACGTCGCCGGTGCCGGGCGGGAGGTCGGCGAGCACGTAGTCCAGGTCGCCCCAGTAGACGTCGGTCAGGAACTGCTGGATGGCCCGGTGCAGCATCGGGCCACGCCAGGCCACCGGCTTGCCCGGGGGCAGGAAGAAGCCGATCGAGATGACCCGGACCCCGTGCGCCTCCAGGGGCATGATCATGCCGTTGAAGCCGACCGGCTGGCCGGTGGCGCCGAGCATGCGCGGCACCGAGAAGCCGTAGATGTCGCAGTCGATCACGGCCACCCGGTGCCCCTGGGCGGCCAGGCCGGCGGCCAGGTTGACGGTCACCGAGGACTTGCCGACCCCGCCCTTGCCCGAGGCCACGGCCAGCACCCTGGTGGTCGAGTCGTCGCCCCAGAAGGTGATCTTCTTCTGCTCGGCCGCGCCGGGGCCGCGCAGGCGGGTGACCATGGCCTGGCGCTGGTCCTCGGTCATCACCCCGAGGTCGACCTTGACCCCGGTGACGCCGGGCAGCGGGGACACGGCGGCGGTGACGTCCCTGGTGATGCGGTCCTTGAGCGGGCAGCCGGCGACCGTCAGCAGGACCTCGACCGTGACCAGGCCGCTGTCGCCGATGGCGACGTCCTTGACCATGTCGAGGTCGGTGATGGGCCGGTGGATCTCCGGGTCCATCACCTGCCCGAGCGCCGTCATGACCTCGTCACGCGTGACCATCAGAACCGTTCCCTTCTCAGCCGTGCCGGGCGAAACCGCCCGTCTTCCTGGAGTGTAGCGAGCGCCGGGCCACCTCGCCGTGGCTGGCGGAGTAGGCTCGTGGTGATGGCCGACTACGACGCGATCGTCTGCGGCGGGGGCTCGAACGGGCTCGCCGCCGCCATCCGCCTGGCCGAGGCGGGCTGGTCGGTGTGCCTGCTGGAGGCCAACGACGACCTGGGCGGGGCGGCCAGGACGCTGGAGTCCACCCTGCCGGGGTTCAAGCACGACTTCGGGGCCGCCTTCTTCCCGCTGGTGGCGCCGTCGCCCTCGATCGTGGGCCGCGACCTGGCCCCCTACGGCCTGCGCTTCGTGCACGCCCAGGTGCCGTCCGCCCACCCGTTCCCGGGCAACCAGGCGATCGCCCTTGGCCGCTCGGCGGTCGAGACCGCCGCCTCGATCGACAAGGTCCACCTGGGCGACGGGGCGGCCTGGTTCGCCCTCGACGAGGCCTACGGCGAGATCATGAAGCCGTTCCTCCGGGCCCAGATGCAGCGCTGGCCGTTCGAGGAGCTGGCCAAGGTGGCGGGGAGGCTGCGGCTGGCCGGCGGGCTCCAGTTCGCCCGCATGGTCGTCTCGGGGGTCAGCGCGGTCGCCGACCGCTTCGAGTCCGAGCAGGCCAAGGCGTTCATCACCGGGCCGGCCATGCACGCCGACCTCCAGCCCGAGGAGCCGGGCACCGGCGTCTACGCCCTGCTCCTGTCCATGCTCGGGCAGCGCTTCGGGATGCCGGTGGTGGAGGGCGGCACCGGCATGATCACCGCCGCCCTGGAGGCCAAGGCGCGCGGGGACGGGGTGGAGATCCTGACCGGCCGCCGGGTCGACCGGATCGTGGTCGAGCGCGGGCGGGCGGTGGCCGTCGAGGCCGGCGGGGAGGCGTTCAGCGCCCGCCGGGCGGTCCTGGGCGCGCTGGAGGTCCACGACCTGGTCCGGCTGGCCGGGCCGGAGTCGTTCCCGCCCCGGGCGCTGGCCGAGATCCGGCACTACCGGCGCGGCCTCGGCACCTTCAAGGTCGACTGGGCCCTCGACGGCCAGGTGCCGTGGGCGGCCGAGGAGTGCCGGCGGGCCGGCGTGGTCCACGTCGGCGACAGCCTCACCGACATGAGCCGTTCCGCCTGGGAGGCGGCCCACGGCCTGCTGCCGGCCAAGCCGACGCTGATCCTCGGCCAGCAGTCGCTGGCCGACCCGTCGCGGGCCCCGGCCGGCAAGCACACCCTCTGGGGCTACGCCCACGTCCCGGCCGTGCCCACCGGCGACGCCGGCCGGCCCGGGGACGAGGTCAGCTGGGACCGCTCCTCGGAGGCGTTCCTGGAGCGGATGGAGGCGGGCATCGAGGCCCACGCCCCCGGCTTCCGCGACCGGGTCCTGGCCCGCAGGGCCTGGAGCCCGGTCGACCTGGAGGCGGCCGACGCCAGCCTGGCCGGCGGCGACATCTCGGCCGGGTCGTTCGCGGTCGACCAGCAGCTGCTGTTCCGTCCCGGCCCGTCCTGGTGGCGCTGGGGCACCCCGGTCAAGGGCCTGTACCTGGCCGGGGCGAGCGTCCCCCCGGGGGCCGGGGTCCACGGCGCCTGCGGCGACCTGGCCGCCCGCCAGGCCCTGGCCGACCACGACCGCCCCCGCCTGCTGGCCATGACCGCCGCCGGTGCCGCCGCGGTGGCCGCGGCCGCGCTCGCCGGGAGGCGGGCCGCCCGCCGCTGACCGGAACGGGGCCAGGCTAGGCGCTGCCCACCCGCTCGGCTCCCGACTCGCCGAACGACACGGTCACGGTGAGCTCGTCGGTGCCGCGGACGACCCGGAGGGTGAGGGTCTGGTCGTCGCCGACCTGGTCGAGCACCTCGTACAGCTCGTCGGCGTCGGTGACCGCCCGGCCGCCGGCCTCGACCACCAGGTCGCCGGTGCGCAGGCCGGCCCGGTCGGCCGGGCCGCCGTCCTCGACCACCCGGACCAGCAGGCCGTCCCGCTCGGGCAGGCCGACCGCGCGGCGCAGCTGCCTGGCCACCCGGGCCGGGGCGATGCCGACGCCGAGCCGGGGCCGGGCCGTGGCCTCGCCGCGGCCGAGCGCGTCCAGGCGCTGGCGCAGCTCGGCGTCGGCCGGCAGGGCCAGGTAGAAGCCGTCCCCGAGCCGGTTGGTGTCGATCCCGAGCAGCCGCCCGGCGGTGTCGACCACCGGCCCGCCCGAGGCGCCACGGGGCAGGGGAGCGGTGTGCTCGATGCTGCCGGCGATGCGCCGTCCCCGCGGCCCCCGGAAGGCCCGGCCCACCGCCGAGACCAGCCCGAAGGTGACCCGCAGCTGCCCGCCCGGGTTGGCCAGGGCGAACACCGCCGTCCCGACCCGGGTCCCGGTGTCCTCGGCCCAGGCGATGGCCGGGGCCCCGCCGGTGTCGACCCTGATGACGGCCAGGTCGGCGTCGACGTCGACCCCGGCCACCCGTCCGACGGCGCTCCGGTCGCCGCCGAACACCACCGTCGTCTCCTCGCCGCGGAGGTTGTGGGCGTTGGTGGCGACCAGCCCGTCGGCCAGCACCACCCCCGACCCGCGCCCCTGCCCCCGGCCGATCCCGACCACCGAGGGCCCGACCCGCTCGGCAACCTCGCGGACGGCCTGCTCCAGCTCGTCGAGCACGCCCATGCGCCACTCCTCCTCCGCTAGTAACTTGTTGATCGCAAGTTACTAGCGAGTGGGGAGGGACGCAACCGCTCCATGCCGGCGCCGTACGATGGCCCCATGACCGAGCCCGTGACCGCCTCGCCCCTGGCCGAGGCCACCGCCAGGGTCGGGGACCGCTGGACCCTGCTGCTGGTCCAGGCCCTGCTCGATGGCCCGCGCCGCTTCAACGAGCTGCTCGAGGCCCTCCCGGGCATCGCCCCCAACGTCCTCTCCCAGCGCCTCAAGCACCTGGAGCGCGAGCGTGTCCTGGTCAGCCAGCCCTACTCCCGCCGCCCGCCCCGCTTCGCCTACGAGCTGACCGCCTCCGGCCGCGAGCTCGCCGGCGCCCTCCGCCTCCTCACCCAGTGGGGCGCCGACCGCTCCGGCTCCCCCGACCCCGAGACCCTCCGCCACCTCACCTGCGGCACCCCCCTGGAAGCCCGCTGGTACTGCCCGACCTGCGCCCACCCGGTCGACGACGACGACACCGGCGACCTGCGCTTCATGTAGCCCGGGTACCAGTTCCGCCCGGGGGTGGCTTCTTGCCGCGGTCCCCGATCCATGTGGGGGGAGCTCGCTCCCCCCACGGCCCCCCAAGAGCGCCTGTGCCGTGGTCAGGCGGAGCGGTCGACCAGGCTGGCGCGCTGCTGGAGGACGGCGGCGACCTCACCGCGGAGCTGGGGCTCGCTGATGGGCTTGGCGATGAAGCCGGTGGCCCCGGAGGTG
>CALGFH010000041.1 GCA_937881255.1 uncultured Actinomycetes bacterium | reverse complement strand
GCGGACCGGGACCACCACGATCCCGCCGCCGGGATCCTCCAGCACGCGCACCGACGCGTGGTAGTGCCGCGCGATGACCGGCTCGGTCAGGACGGTCGCCGGCGGGCCGGCGGCCGCGACCCGGCCGCCGTCGAGCAGCACCAGCCGGTCGGCGAACTGGCCGGCCAGGGTCAGGTCGTGCATGGCGCTGACCACCGTCAGGTCCAGGTCGTCGCGGAGGGTGTCGACCAGCTCCAGCACCTGCTGCTGGTGGCCGACGTCCAGGCCGGTGGTGGGCTCGTCCAGCAGCAGCACCGGCGCCTGCTGGGCCAGGGCCCGGGCGAGCACGGCCCGCTGGCGCTCGCCGCCGCTGAGCGAGTCGAGCCGCCGGGCGGCCAGGCCGGCCAGGTCGAGGTGGTCGAGCACCGAGGCCACGATCTCCAGATCCCGCCGGGACTCGGTGCCGAAGGTGGGGACGTACGGGGTGCGCCCCATCAGCACGTACTCGGTGACGGTGATCCCGGCCGGGACCGCCGGGTTCTGGGGGACCATGGCGATGCGCCTGGCCAGCTCCCGGCGCGACAGGGCGGCCACGGCGGCGTCGCCGACGCGGATCGCACCCCGGCAGGGGACCAGCCCGGCGATGGCCCGCAGCAGGGTGGTCTTGCCCGACCCGTTGGGCCCGATCAGGCCGAGCCGGGCCCTGCCGGGGATGTCGAGGGTCAGGTCGCGCAGCACCGGCCGGCCGTCGAGGGCGACCGACACCCCCCGCAGCTCGACGGCGGTCACGGGACCTGCCTGGAGGAGCGCAGGACCAGGGCGAAGAAGGGCGCCCCGAAGAAGGCGGTGACCACCCCGATGGGCAGCTCGGCCGGGGCCATGACGGTGCGGGCGACCAGGTCGGCCAGGATCAGGAAGGCCGCCCCGCCGACCAGGCTGAGCGGGACCAGCAGCCGGTGGCTGGTCCCGGCGATCAGCCGGATGGTGTGGGGGACGATGATGCCGACGAACCCGATCAGGCCGCTGACCGCGACCGCGGCCGCCGTGGCCAGGGTGGCCGCCGCGACCACCACCAGCCGCACCCGGGCCGCCCGGACCCCGAGGCTGGCGGCCTCGTCGTCGCCGACGGCGAGCACGTCGATCAGCCGCCGGTGGAGCAGGATGGCCACCGTGCTGAGCAGCGCGTACGGCACCACCAGGGCCACCTCGCGCCAGCCGGCGGTGGTCAGGCGGCCCAGGATCCAGCCGTAGACCTCGCGCAGGGTCTCCGCCTTCTGCTGCTGCACATAGGTCTGGACGGCGGTGAGGAAGGCGGCCACGGCCACCCCGGACAGGATCAGGGTGGTGGTCGTCCGGGCCCCGCCGGAGCGTCCGAGGGCATAGGCGGCCACCACCCCGGTGACCGCCCCGGCGAAGGCGGCCAGCGGCAGCAGGTCGACCGGCCAGGCCGAGGTGTCGGGGCCGTAGGCGATGGCCAGGGTCGCCCCGAGGCCGGCCCCGGCGGCCGCGCCGAGCAGGTAGGGGTCGGCCAGGGGGTTGCGGAACACCCCCTGGTAGGCGGCTCCGGCCAGGGCCAGCATGGCTCCCACGAGCCCGCCCAGCACCACCCGGGGCAGCCGCAGCTGCCACAGGATGGCCACCTCCTGCTCGGACAGGCCCGAGCGGGTGTCGACCAGCGGCAGCCGCCCGGCCAGCTCGACCAGGACGGCCCCCGGGGCCAGCGACACCGGCCCCATCAGGACGCCCAGCAGCGCCGCCCCGGCCAGGACGGCGAACGCGGCCCCCAGCAGGCCGCGCCGGAGCCGGACCGGGCGCGGCCTGGGCACGACGGCTGCGTCGTGCCCGGGCCGGCGCTCGGCGACGGTCACGAACCAACCGCCTCCAGGGTCTCGACCTTGGCCGCGACCGTCTTCAGGAAGTCGACCACCCGTGGGCCCCAGCGGGAGGCGATGTCGTCGTCGAGCTCGACCACCCCGCCGGTCTTGACCGC
The DNA here is from genome assembly GCA_937881255.1 of uncultured Actinomycetes bacterium. GTDB lineage: Bacteria > Actinomycetota > CALGFH01 > CALGFH01 > CALGFH01 > CALGFH01. The sequence goes on along the minus strand of CALGFH010000041.1, from coordinate 5,016 downwards.
CGTGAGCTGGTCCCAGCCGTCCCTGGCCGCGACCGTCGCGGCCGACTGGCCGCAGCACTTGGTGTCGGCCAGGAAGATCAGGTCGGGATCGGCCTTGACCACGTACTCGGCCGACAGCTGCGGATAGCCGGTGGCCTCCTTGTCGGCCGCGTCGGCGATGTTCTCCATGCCCAGCTGGGCATAGAGCTGGCCGATGAAGGTCTTGGAGGTCGCCGAGTACAGGTTCTTGTCCAGCTCGTGGTAGTAGGTCAGCGGCCGCTCGGGCCGCTCGGCGGCGGCGATCCTCTCGATCTCGGCCCGCATGGTCCTCGCCAGCTGCCCGGCCTCGGCCACGTGGCCGGTGGCCTTGCCGAGCTGGTCGAGCTGGGCGTAGGTGTCGTCCAGCTTGGTCGCCGCCGGCTGCTGCAGGACCGGGATGCTGAGCTTGTCGAGGCCGGCCTTCAGCTCCCCGGGATCGTCGGAGTAGACCACCAGGTCGGGCTGGTAGCCGGCGATGGCCTCGACGTTCGGCTGGTAGGCCGAGAGCTCGGTCTTGGGGGCCTCGGCCGGGTAGTTGGAGTTGCTGTCGACGGCCACCACCTGGCCGCCGGCGCCGATGGCGAACAGCATCTCGGTCGCGGTCGGTGACAGCGACACGATGCGCCTGGGGAACTGGCCGTCCGGCGCGGCCGCGTCCGTGCTGGTCCCGTCCTGGCTGCAGCCGCCGGCCACCAGGGCCAGGAGCAGCAGCAGGGGAACGAGGTGTCTCCTCATGCATCCTCCTCTCGGTCGGAGGATGCGAGGCCCGTCGAGCACCATCGGCACAACCCGCCCTTCCTCCGAGGACTGAGCTTGCGGCCACGGAGGCAGGCGACCTGGCTCGTCCCCGCCGGGAAGGGCGGGGCCTCACAGTTGCGGGACAGCGCCGGGTTCGCACCGGACTTCGCTGGTCCCCGTGGCACCCGGCGGAGGCGCCGGGCACGCGGAGTATATGACAGACTCCGCACATGACAGGTGCGACAAGACGGACGCTCGACGCCATCCTGGACGCGTTCCTGGACGCGTTCCCGTCGCAAGGCCGTGACCTGGGGCTCCGCGCCTACGAGGGGCGGGTCGACGACCTCTCCCCCGCCGGGCTGGGCCGCCGGGCGGCCGAGCGCCGCCGCCACCTGGAGACCCTGGCCACCCTGCCCGCCGCCGACGGGCAGGAGGCGGCCGACCGGGACCACCTGGCCCTCGTCCTGGCCGAGGAGGAGCTGCTGCTGGCCCGGCGCGAGCAGGCCCGCCGCGACCCGCTGTGGGCGGGCCGGGTCCTGGGGGTGACCTCGTACCTGGAAGGCCCGCCCGGGACCGCGGCCGAGCGCGCCGACGGGCTGCGCCGGCACCTGGAGCAGGTCCCCGACGCCCTCGACGGCCTGGCCGCCGGGCTGGAGGAGGTGCCGCTGGCCTTCCTGGAGGCGGCCGCCGACGTGCTCGGTGGCTACGCCGCCTTCTACCGGACCGAGGTCGCCGGCCTGGCCGGGGCCGAGGTGGCCGAGCGGGCCGCGGTCGCGGTGGACCGGTACGCGGCCGCCGTGGCCGCCCTCGACGGGCCGCCGCTGGCCCCGTGGGGGCCGGCCGACTTCGCCGAGCTGGTGCGGGTGCGCACCGGCACCGCCCTCGACCCGGCCCAGCTGCTGGCCAGGGGGCGGGCCGAGGCCGACCGGCAGCTGGCCGCCCAGCGGGAGGCGGCCGCCCTGGCCGGCGGCACCCCGGCCGAGGTCCGGGCCCGGGCGGCCAAGCGCGCCCCCGCGGCCGGCGAGCTGCTGGACGCGGCCAGGGCCTCGGTGGCCGAGTGCCGCCGGTTCGTGGCCGACAGCGGCTTCATGTCACTGCCCGCCGACGAGCCCCCCGGGGTCGAGGCGGCCCCGCCCTACCTGCGCGGCGCCCTGGCCTTCCACCACGCCCCGGGGCCGTTCGACCCGGTGCCGCCCTCCAGCTTCCGCTACTACCTGACCCCGCCCCTGCCCGAGTGGAACACCGAGCGGACCGGGCGCTGGCTGGCCCTGTTCGAGCCCCACATCCTGGCCGTCTGCACCCTGCACGAGACCTACCCGGGCCACCACGCCCACGAGCTGCACCTGCGCCGGGCCCCCAGCCGGGTCGCCACCGCCCTGTGGAACGAGGTCCTCGGCGAGGGCTGGGCCCACTACTGCGAGGAGGCGGCCTTCGAGGCCGGCTTCCGGGCCGGCGACCCCGAGGCCGAGGTGGCCATGCGGACCGACGCCCTGGTCCGGGCGGCCCGCCTGCTGTGCGCGGTCGGCATGCACACCCAGGGCATGACCCTGGACGAGGCCTCCGCCGAGTTCGAGGCCACCGCCGGCCTCGACCCCGACCACGCCCGCCTCGAGGCCGTCCGCGGCACCTGGGACCCCGGCTACTTCGCCTACACCCTGGGCAAGCTCGAGATCATCGCCCTCCGCGACCGGGTCGGCGGCGACCTCCGTGGCTTCCACGACCGGCTGCTGGCCAACGGCACCCCGCCCCCGGCGATCGCCGCCCGCCGCCTCCTCCCCGGCTGAGGTCAGCGCACCACCACGAACAGGGCGATCAGCACCGCCACCCCCAGGGCCACCCAGAACAGCGGGTCGATCCCCGACCGCCCCCGCCGGTACCCGGACCGCCGCCGGGTGCTGGTCCGCCTTCTCCTCCAGGTCCGCGCCATCCGCCTTCCTCCTCGGTCGGAATCCGATGGTTGGTCTGGTACTTCCCAGGCAGGCACGGTTCCAGACCCCTACTGTTGGGCGATGCGTGCTGAGATCCGGCCGGACCGGGCCGCGGTGGTCGGCGCCCTGCTCAGGGTGGTGCTGGCCGGGGCCTGCTGGGCGATGGCGGCGGTGCTGGCCAAGTACGCCTTCGAGCGGGGGGTGCCGCCGGTGCGGCTGGCCGAGGCCCGGGTCGCGGTGGCGCTGGTCGCGCTGGCCCCGTTCCTGGCCTGGCGGCGGCCCGGCCTGCTGCGGCCGCCACCGGGGACCTGGACGGCCCTGGCCGGGTTCGGGGCCTGCGTCGCCGCCGTCAACTTCACCTACTACCTGGCCATCGACCACCTGCCGGTGGGGGTCGCGGTGGCCCTCCAGTACACCGGCCCGGCGATCCTGCTGGCCGCGACCACGCTGCTGGTGCGGGACGCGGGGGCCCGCCCGGGCCGGCTGGCCTGGACGGCGGCCGGGGTCAGCCTGGCCGGGGCGGTGCTGGTCAGCCGGGCCCTGGAGGGGCTGGGGGGGCTGGACCTGCCCGGGCTGGCCGCCGGGCTGGCCTCGGCGGCGCTGTTCTCCGCCTACCTGCTGTCGGCCGAGCTGGCCGGCCGGCGGGGGGCCGAGCCGGCGACCACGCTGCTGTGGGGGTTCCTGGTCGCGGTGGCCATCTGGGCGGTGGCCGTGCCCTGGTGGTCGTGGCCGGTGGCCACCCTGGCCGACCCGGGGGTCGCCGCCGCCGTGGCCGGGGTCGGCCTCGTCGGCACCCTGCTGCCGTTCGCCCTGGCCGTCGGGGCGGTGCGGGTGGTCAGCGCGAGCAGCGCCGGGATCGCCGCCACCTCCGAGCCGGCGTTCGCGGCCGCCTTCGCCTGGGTGCTGCTCGGCCAGCACCTCAGCCCGGCCCAGCTGGCCGGGTCCGCCCTGGTCGTCGCCGGGGTCATCCTGGCCCAGCTGGCCGCGGCCAGGGCTTCGGGCTGATCAGCCGAGGCGGGGCAGGACGTCGCGGGCGACCAGGGTCAGGGCCAGGCAGACGAAGGCGACCGCGGAGATGCCGGTGAGCCAGGCCTGCCCGCGCGGCCCGACCCGCCGGCCCGACCGGGCCACGGCCAGGGCGATCACCGCCTCCAGGCCCGAGGCGACCACGAACCAGGTGACGGTGAACAGCGCCAGCCCGGCCGTGCCGCCGGCGTTCTGGGCCGCCAGCATCGCCGGGGTGCCCGTCGCCAGCCAGAACGTCCAGGTGAGCGGGTTGGCCAGGTTCCCGGCGACGCCCTTCCAGAACGCCCAGCGGTGGCTGACCTCGAGCTGGCGGTCGCTGCGCCACAGGGCGACCGCGTCACGGGCCGCCTGCCAGGCCAGATACAGCAGGAACAGGGCGCCGACGGCCCCAACCCACAGCGACCCCCGGTCCAGCGCCTGGATGATGTAGGCGAAGGCCAGGGCCGGGAGGAGCAGGACCAGGTCGGCGGTGGCCGACCCGAGGATGACCCGGAAGGCGGCCCCGAACCCGCTGGTGGCGGCCTGCTGGAGGATCACCACGAAGATGGGCCCGACCGAGAGCGCGGCCCCAACTCCCAGCAGCATCCCCAGCCACAGCACCTCGATCACGGCAGTCATGGTAGTGGTCGGCCCCGGCGACTAAGGTGGTGCCCGGAGAGGACGAACCCCCCGGACCCAGGGAGCCGACGGTGAGCGAGGAGCGCGAGAAGGTCACCGCGGGCGGGGAGCTGGACCAGCTCCCCGACCCCGACCCCGACGAGACCCGAGACTGGCTGGACTCTCTGAGCGACGTCGTCGAGCGCGAGGGGCCGGGCCGGGCGCGCTTCCTGCTCCGCAAGGTCCTCAGCCACGCCGGCGGCCTCGACGTCGGCCTGCCCCCGCTGCCCTCCACCGACTACGTGAACACCATCCCGGCCGCGGCCGAGCCCGACTACCCGGGCGACGAGGAGCTGGAGCGGCGGCTGCTGTCGATCGTGCGCTGGAACGCGGCCGCCATCGTGTCGCGGGGCAACCGTCCCGAGCTCGGCGTCGGCGGGCACATGGCCTCGTTCGCCTCGGCGGCCGAGCTGTTCGAGGTCGGCTTCAACCACTTCTTCCGGGGCAAGGAGGACGGCGCCGGCGACCAGATCTTCTTCCAGGGCCACTCCGCCCCCGGCGTCTACGCCAGGGCGTTCCTGGAGGGCCGGCTCACCGAGGCCAACCTGGACGCCTTCCGCCAGGAGAGCAAGCCCGACGGCCTGTCGTCCTACCCGCACCCGCGGCTCATGCCCGACTTCTGGGAGTTCCCCACCGTCTCCATGGGCCT
>CALGFH010000040.1 GCA_937881255.1 uncultured Actinomycetes bacterium | reverse complement strand
AGGCGCCCGCCGTCCCGCGGGTGCCGATCGTCGACGCCAACCCGCTCCCAGGGCGGGCGGAACGGTTCGGCGGCGCACCGGCCCCGGCCATGCCGGCGACGTCCGCGGCGCCGAGCGGGGCCGGCGCGGCCGACCTGGCGCCGCCGACCGCGCCCATCGAGCCGCCGGCCACCGTGGACCTGCGCAGCGACGGGCTGGCCGACCCGGTCCGCCACGACGACGACCCGCCGGTCCCGGCCGGACCGGTCACCGCCGGCGAGCCCGGGCGCCCGTGAGCCCGTGACGGAGGGGTCCGGGGAACCCCGGAGGGGTGCCCCGGTGAACCAGGCCGCGCCGTTCCGGATCGTCGAGACCCGGCGGCCGTTCAAGGGCAAGGTGGTCACGGTGCGGGTCGACCGGATCGTCGACGACGACGGCCAGACCGGCGACCGCGAGGTGGTCGAGCACAACGGGGCCGTGGCCGCCCTGGTGGTCGACGACGACGGCATGGTCGTCCTGGTCGACCAGTGGCGCCACGCCGTCGGGGCCAGGGTGCTGGAGGTCGCCGCCGGCAAGTACGACGTCGACGGCGAGGCGGTGGAGGACGCGCTCCGCCGCGAGCTGGCCGAGGAGCTGCGGGTCGAGGGCGGCACCCTGACCTTCCTGGCCAGCTTCTACACCACGCCCGGGTGGAGCGACGAGGTGCTCGACCTGTACCTGGCCGAGGGCGTCACCCCGATCGAGGGCGACGCCCCCGCGGCCGACTGGGAGGAGCAGGGCATCGAGGTGGTGCGGGTGCCGTTCGAGGAGGCGCTGCGGCGGGCCGCCGGCCCTCCCGGGGACGCCAAGACGCTGGTCGCGCTCGGCCTGTACGGGCTCAAGCTGGCCGGGTCGTGGGCGCCTGACCAGGCGGACCGCCCGCCACCGGACGCCCCCGCCCGCCGCGCCGCCGGCCGGCCCGGCTGAGATCGGCGGCCCGGCGGCCACCGCTCGTGCCGAAGTGCCTGCCCTGGCGCCCGCCGTCTCGTAGACTTGGCCTGCCCGGGCCCGACGGTGGGGCCGGGACGAGCGAAAGGCGGCGACCATGGACGTTGGCATCCCGCGGGAGCTCAAGGACCACGAGTACCGGGTCGCGATCACGCCGGTCGGCGTCCGCGAGCTGACCGACGCCGGTCACCGGGTGCTGGTCGAGCAGGGTGCCGGGCTGGGCAGCTCCATCACCGATCTGGAGTTCGAGAAGTCCGGGGCGACCGTGCTCGACACCGCCGACGAGGTGTGGGCCGAGGCCGACCTCATCCTCAAGGTGAAGGAGCCCGTCCCCGAGGAGTTCCACCGGCTCCAGAAGGACCAGGTGCTGTTCACCTACCTGCACCTGGCCGCCAGCCGCGAGGTCACCGAGGCCCTGCTGGAGAGCGGGACCACCGCCGTCGCCTACGAGACGGTCGAGCTGTCGGACGGCCGGCTGCCCCTGCTGGCGCCCATGAGCGAGGTCGCGGGCCGCATGGCCCCCCAGGTCGGGGCGCATCTGCTGGAGCGCGAGTCGGGCGGGCGCGGGGTGCTGATGGGCGGCGTCTCGGGCGTGGCCGCGGCCAAGGTGCTGGTGCTGGGCGGGGGCATGGCCGGCCAGAACGCCGCCTGGATCGCCCAGGGCATGGAGGCCGAGGTCACCCTGCTGGACAAGAACGTCGACAAGCTCCGCTACGTCGACCAGATCCACAAGGGCCGCATCGTCACCCTGATGTCGAACCGCCAGACGATCGAGGACATCGCCCTGGCCGCCGACCTGATCATCGGCTCGGTGCTGATCCCGGGGGCCAAGGCCCCCCGGCTGATCACCGCCGAGCACGTCCGGGCGATGAAGCGGGGCGCGGTCCTGGTCGACATCTCGATCGACCAGGGCGGCTGCTTCGAGACCTCGCACGTCACCACCCACTCCGACCCGACCTACGTGGTCGACGGGGTGGTCCACTACTGCGTCGGCAACATGCCCGGGGCGGTGCCCCACACCTCGACCTACGCGCTCACCAACGTCACCCTGCCGTACGCGGTCGAGATCGCCTCGGCCGGCCTCGAGGAGGCCGTCAAGTCCGACGCGCCCCTGGCCAAGGGCATCAACGTCTACCGCGGCGAGCTCACCTACCAGCAGGTCGCCGAGGCCCACGCCCTCGACTGGCGCCCCCTCCCCGAGGTCGTCCCCGCCCTGGCCGACGGGGCGTCCCGATAGCGATGCCGGCCGACGTGGTCGACGCCAGCGCCCGCGACGCCAGCGCCCGCGAGTCCGACCCCCCGCTGCGAGGCCCCTCGGCCGGGCTGGCCTCGGCCGGGGTGCCGACGGCGCCGGTGGGGCCGGTGGCCGGGGCGGCGGTGCGCCGCTACCTCGACTACCTGGCCGTGGAGCGGGGGCTGGCCTCCAACACGCTGAGCGCCTACCGCCGGGACCTGCACCGCTACGCCGGCTGGCTGGCCGGGGCCGGGATCGACGACCCGGCCCAGGCGGGTGAGCCCGACCTGGTCGCCTTCCTGGGCGCGCTCCGGGCCGGCAGCACCCCGGTGGGCACCCGCTACCGGGCCTCCAGCGTGGCCAGGAGCCTGGCCGCGGTCCGCGGCTTCCACCGCTTCCTGGTCCGCGAGCGGCTGGCCGGCGCCGACCCCTCCCGCGACCTCGGCACCCCCAAGGTGCCGGCCAGCCTGCCCAAGGCCCTCTCCGTCGAGCAGGTGGAGGCGCTGCTGGGGGCCATCGCCGGCCACGACCAGCTGGCCCTGCGCGACCGGGCCCTGCTCGAGACCCTGTACGCGGCCGGCCTGCGGGTGAGCGAGGCCACCGCTCTCGACGTCGACGACCTCGACCTGGAGGACGGCACGGTGCGGGCCTTCGGCAAGGGGGCCAAGGAGCGCCTGGTCCCGATCGGCCGCTCGGCCCGCCGGGCCCTGGAGGGCTACCTGGTCCGGGCCCGCCCGCTGCTGGCCGGGCCGCGCTCGGGAGCGGCCCTGTTCCTGAACGCCCAGGGCAGCAGGCTGACCCGGCAGGGCTGCTGGAAGATCCTGCGCCGCCACGCCGGGCACGCCGGGCTCGAGGCCGTGGTCTCCCCGCACGTCCTGCGCCACTCGTTCGCCACCCACCTGCTGGCCGGCGGGGCCGACATCCGCAGCGTCCAGGAGCTGCTCGGCCACGCCAGCCTGGCCACCACCCAGGTCTACACCCGGATCACCCAGGACCGGCTGCGCGAGGTCTACCTGCGCGCCCACCCGAGAGCCCGCCACGCCGCCCCCAGCGAATAAGCAGGACATCCCCGACGAGCACCCCACCCGGCGGCCGTTTGATCCTGTAGCCTGCAACCCCTGCTCTCGAGAGTCGACCGTCGTGCCGTCCCCGGCCGCGGCGGGGAAGACGGCCGCGGCGGGGAAGAGCGACGGAGGACCGGGATGGACCAGCAGACCGTTGACCGGCTGCGGGAACGGCTCGAGACCGAGCGCGGCGAGGTTCGTCGCCAGCTCGACGACCTCGGGGCCCGCCGCGACGCCGAGGGCATCGAGGACCCGGAGCTGGACGAGGGCTTCGCCGACGCCGGCCAGGCCGCCGCCGAGCGCGCCAACCTCCTCACCCTGGTCCGCAGCCTCCGCGACACCCTCCGCGACGTCGAGCAGGCGCTGGACCGCATGGTGGCCGGCACCTACGGCATCTGCGAACGCTGCGGCCAGCCCATCCCCGACGAGCGCCTCGAGGCCCTCCCGGCCGCCCGCCTCTGCATGACCTGCAAGCGCCAGCGGGGGTCGCGGTGACCGACCCCGCTCCCGGCGCGGGGCTTCCGCGACCGGGCAAGGTGGTGCTGCTGGTCTGCGACTCGCTCGGGGTGGGGGAGGCGCCGGACGCCGGCGACTACGGCGACGAGGGGGCCGACACCGCCGGCCACGCCGCCGCCGCGGTCGGCGGGCTGGCCCTGCCGACGCTGGGGTCGTGGGGGTTCGGGCGGCTGACCAGGATCGCCGGGGTCGAGCCGGTCGACCCGGCCGCCGCCGTGGTCGGCCGCATGGCCGAGCGGTCGGCCGGCAAGGACACCACCACCGGCCACTGGGAGATGATGGGGGTCGTCCTCGACCAGCCCTTCCCGACCTACCCCGACGGCTTCCCGCCCGAGGTGATCGACGCCTTCGCCGACGCCACCGGCCGGGGCGTCCTCGGCAACAAGCCCGCCTCGGGCACCGAGATCATCAAGGAGCTCGGCTCCGAGCACCTGGAGACCGGCAAGCCGATCGTCTACACCTCGGCCGACTCGGTGTTCCAGATCGCCACCCACAAGCGGGTCGTCCCGCTCGACCAGCTCTACGCCTGGTGCGAGCAGGCCCGCGCCCTGCTGAAGGGCGAGCACGCCGTCGGCCGGGTGATCGCCCGCCCCTTCGACGGCGACCCCGGGTCGTTCACCCGCACCAAGGAGCGGCGCGACTTCGCCCTCCCGCCCGCCGGCCCGACCGTGCTCGAGGCCCTCGAGGCCGCCGGCGTTCGCACCATGGGGGTCGGCAAGATCGAGGACATCTTCTCCCGCCGCGGCCTGGTCGGCTCCGACCACACCGGCGACAACGAGACCTCGATCGACGCCACCGTCCGCTTCCTCCGCGAGGCCGGCGAGGCGACCTTCGTGTTCACCAACCTGGTCGACTTCGACATGGTCTACGGCCACCGCCGCGACGCCGAGGGCTACGCCCGCTGCCTCGAGCGTCTCGACGCCCGCCTCCCCGAGGTCACGGCCGAGCTGGGCGCCGACGACTGGCTCTTCATCACCGCCGACCACGGCTGCGACCCCACCGCCCCCGGCACCGACCACACCCGCGAGTTCACCCCCCTGGTCGCCTACAGCCCCGGCGGCACCTCCGGCCGGCGGCTCGCCGACCGCACCACCTTCGCCGACCTCGGCACCACCATCGCCGACCTCTTCGCCGTGCCCCCGGTCGGCCCCGGCACCTCCTTGGCCAGCGACCTCCGCTGACGCCTCCGGCGCGGTCGCGCCGAGCCCTCGGGGCGCTCAGGCGCCCGGGAGGTCGAAGGCCGGCCTGACGCCGTGGCGGCCGGCCACC
>CALGFH010000039.1 GCA_937881255.1 uncultured Actinomycetes bacterium | reverse complement strand
TGGACTCCTCACCTTTTCCTTTGTCGTCCAGAGCGCCCAGGCTACCCGGAGGTGCCAGGTTCTGGCCGACTTGGGGCGGCGCCGCGAGTAGCATTGGGGCATGACCGAAGGGCCGGGCGGCGGAGCCGATTTCTTCGGGCGGATCCCGTTGTTCCGGGAGTTCGCCCGGCTGATGGCGACCGCCAGCGGGCCGGTCAACTGGGAGCTGGCCCGGCAGGTGGCGGTGGCCACCGCGGCCGGGGCCGAGGACCTGGGCATGATGCCCCAGCTGCCGAGGCCGGCGGCCGCTCCCGACCCGGGCGAGGCGCGGTCCTGGGACGACCGCCTGCGCCTGGCCGAGCTCTGGGTCGACCCGGTGACCAGCCTGCCGGCGCCAGGGGTGGCCCTGGTGGCCCGGCCGGTGAACCGGCCCGACTGGGCCGAGGCCGTCCTCGGCGGCTTCGCGCCCCTGGTCGAGCCGGGCGCCCGCCGGGTCGCCGAGGCCCTCGGCACCGGGGCCGGCCTGGGACCGCCCGGGGTCGGCGACATGGTCGGCCGGGTCGGCGGCCTGGTCGCCGGCCTCCAGGTCGGCACCCTGGTCGGCCAGCTCGCCCGCTCCGTGCTCGGCCAGTACGAGCTGGCCATGCCGGCCACCGACCCGGCCAAGGTGCTGCTGGTCCCCGAGAACGTGACCGACTTCGAGCGGTCGGCCGACCTGCCCGGCGACCAGCTGCGGCTCTGGCTGGCCTGCCACCAGGTGGCCGGCCAGCGCCTGCTCGCCGGCGTGCCCTGGCTGCCCGAGCAGCTGCGCCGGGTGGTGGACGACGTCGCCCTCCAGACCGAGCCCGACGCCAGCGGGATGATGGACCGGCTCCAGTCGATGGACATGGCCAACCCCGAGGCCCTCCAGGAGCTGCTGACGGGCGGGGGCGAGGGGCTGCTGGGCCCGCCCAGCGCCGCCCTCCAGGCAGCCACCGGGCGCCTGGAGGTCCTGCTCGCCCTGACGGCGGGCTACGCCCTGGTGATCGCCGGGCGGGCCCTGGAGGGCCGGCTGCCCGGCCTGGCCGCGATCGAGGCCGCGGTCGGCCGGCGCGACGCCGACCCGCAGTCCCCGGCCCGCCTGTTCGCCCTGCTCCTCCGGGCCGACCCCGACCGGGCGGCCGCGACCAGGGGCGAGCGCTTCTGCCGGGAGGTCCTGGCCGCCACCGACATCGACGGGCTCGACCAGGTCTGGGCGCACCCGGAGAACCTGCCCACGGCCGAGGAGCTGGACGTCCCCGGCCGCTGGCTGGAGCGGGTCGGCCTGATCGGCGGCGAGGAGGTCGACCTGGACGAGGGCCTGCGCGCCCTCCTGGAGGCCGAGGACCCCGACCGGGACGGCGAGGACCAGGGCCCTGGCACCGGCGACCAGCCCGGGGACGACCCGGGCGAGCGGCCCCGCTAGTCCTCGTCCTCCTCCATCCCCTTGGCGATCAGGAACCCGCGGGCCCGCTCCGACAGCGGGTAGCGGTCGACCAGGCGCCAGAACGCGGGCGAGTGGTCGGGCACGGCCAGGTGGGCCAGCTCGTGGACGAGCACGTAGTCACGCACCCAGGGCGGCCAGGGGGCCAGGCGGTCCGAGAGGCGGATGGTGCCGTCGTCGGGCGTGCAGGAGCCGTAGCGGGACCGCATGTTCCCCACCCAGCGGACCGAGCGCGGCTCGACCATCCCCTCCAGGTAGCGGCGGGCCAGCAGCCGCGCCCGCCGCTCCAGCTCGGCGTCCCCGGGGACGACCCGGCGGGCGCGCCGCTCCAGGCGCTCGAGCATGGTCGCCACCCAGTGGTCCTCCTCCCGCCGGCTCATCCGGGCCGGCAGCAGGACCACCACCGTCTCCCCCTCGCGGTAGGCGGTGACGGTCTTGCGCCGCCGGGCGCTGCGGACGACCTTGACCGGTGGCCGGCTCGGGTCAGCTGCCTTCGATGCGCTCATCGCCCGGAGTATCGCACCGGGTCGCGACACCCCGTCCGCAACTTTTTCCTGTCCACAGGACCCTCGCGGGCTTCGGAGCAGGTCGCGGGGAGCAAAGAATTTTCTCGTTCCGGCGGTCGTCCCCAGCCATCCACCGGGTTGTCCACAGCCATCCCCACCCCCGTCAACACCTCTGCCCGACTTGTCCCCAGCGTCATCCACAGGCCAGCTTCAGTTCCCGTTGACGCTCCCCAACCCGCGTGCGATCGTGCTCCCCGACACGAGACCCCCGGAGATACAACGGCTCTCGCTCTGTAAGGGGAAGGCAGAGCGCGAACCCGCGAATCACCGGGGGTCTCGTGAGTCCTGAGCAGGCAAAACGCTCCCGCGCCAGCCCCGACAGCATCCGGGACATGCCCACGGGCAGCAAACGGGCAGCAACCCCTGTCGGTTGGCCTGCTTTTCGGACCTTCCGGAGCTTGGCAGCCACGTACGGAAGCTCACCCTTGCGCCGGCCTGCATCGGTCGGTTACCGGCGCGGCAGGTCGTCTCGGTCGGGCGCCAAGATGCAGGTGCACCCGGCCGCCCTGCCGCTCGACCTCGTCGACCCCGCGTTCGCAGTACCTCGCAACCAGGCTCCATCGCCAGCTGCTCGGCGTCAGATCGGAAGAGCGTCGTGTAGGGAAAGAGTGTAGATCTCGGTGGTCG
>CALGFH010000038.1 GCA_937881255.1 uncultured Actinomycetes bacterium | reverse complement strand
GTGGCGGAGGCTGAGGGGTTCGAACCCTCGAGGGAGTTGCCCCCCTACACGCTTTCCAGGCGTGTGCCTTCGACCGCTCGGCCAAGCCTCCGCCGGGCAGTCTACGCCAGGGGCGGGAGGGCCGGTCGGGGCTGTTCCGACGTCTGGGGAAGGCGCAGAATACGGGCGTCCGGTGCCGTCGGCGCACCGGCTGCGTCGGGAAGGGAGCGAGCGCCATGAGCCCTCCGCCAGAGGCCCAGATCGCGTTGAGCCTGCCCGTGCTCCGGCGGGGCGACCCCGCCGAGATCCAGGAGGTGAAGTCCCTCCAGTTCATGCTGATCTTCGGCGGCGGCGAGTACAGCCCGTTCGAACGGGCCCTACGGGCCGCCGACGGCGTCGACGGGATCTTCGGCCCCAAGACCGAGCAGCGGGTGCGCCGGTTCCAGGGCAACGAGGGGCTGGCGGTCGACGGGATCGTCGGCAAGAACACCTGGACGGCCCTGCTGGACCGCTGGGCCGGGTTCCAGACCGCCGGCTAGGGCCACCGTCCCTGGCGGCAAGGATGGGATTCGAACCCATGGATGCCTTGCGACATCAACGGTTTTCGAGACCGCCCCATTCGTCCACTCTGGCACCTTGCCGTCGAGGAGTATAGCGGCGGGGGGCGAAGAAGGAACGGAGCAGGGCGGCGCAGTCGGCGGCCAGGACGCCGCGGAGGACCTCGACCCGGTGGGGGAGGCGCGGGTCGCGGACGAGGTCGAAGAGGGAGGTGACGGCGCCGGCCTTGGGGTCGTCGGCGCCGAAGACGAGGGCGGCGACGCGGGACTGGACCAGGGCGCCGGCGCACATCGGGCAGGGCTCGAGGGTGACGACCAGGGTGCAGCCGTCCAGGCGCCAGCCGCCGAGGGTGGCGGCGGCGGCCCGGAGCGCCTCCAGCTCGGCGTGGGCGGTGGGGTCGGCGAGCTGCTCACGGCGGTTGCGGCCGCGGCCCACCTCGGTGCCGTCGGGGGCGACCACGATGGCGCCGACCGGCACGTCGCCGTGGTCGACGGCGGCGGCGGCCTCTTCCAGGGCGGCCCGCATCCAACGTTCGGCGGTGGTGGCGTCGATCATCCGCCCACGATGACGGGTGGAGAGGACGCGGCGCCATACGGAGATGGTGGACAGTGCAACCATCCTGGTTGACTAGACCATGCGGTCCACAAGGCCCAGAAGGGGTAGACCGAACGGTCCAACTTGCGTTTAGGCCTCGACGGCGCCCACCCGCTCCGGGGAGACTGCGCCCCGCAAGGGGGGGCACCAAGGGGGGGCCCGACCTCGCCGGGGCGATGGGCAGCGGTTCAGTTCGCGAAGCGGACTCCGCGGCTCATCGCCTCGGTGCGTCCGGGGCGCGGTTCCCCTGCTCACCCCCCGGTGCGTCGCGGGCGCGTCTCCTATCCTCACCTGGATGAGCGAGCCGGAGCTGGACTTCATCGCCGGGGCGACCGCGACCGAGATCGCCGACAGCGTCGAGCGCGCCGTCCGCCAGGCCCGGCTCGGCCCGGGCGACCGGCTCCCCCCCATCCGCCAGCTCGGCCTCCGGCTCGGGGTCAGCCCGACCACGGTGGCCGCCGCCTACGGGCGGCTGCGGGCCAGGGGCCTGGTCACGGCCAGGGGACGCGGCGGGACCGCCGTGGCCGACCGGCCGCCCCTGCCCGTCGGCGGGCCGCCGGCCCTGCTCCCGCCGGGGGTCCGCGACCTCACCCACGGAGGGCCCGACCCGGCGCTGCTGCCACCGCTCGACCCGGCCCTCGCCCAGGTCGACCGCCGCCACCACCTGTACGGCGAGGACCCGGTCCTGCCCGAGCTGGCCGCCCTGGCCAGCGGGCAGCTGGAGGCCGACGGCGTGCCGGTGGCCGGGCTGGCCGTGGTCGGCGGGGCGCTCGACGGGGTCGAGCGCATCCTCCAGGCCCACCTGCGCCCGGGGGACCGGGTGGCCGTCGACGACCCCGGGTTCCCGCCGGCCCTCGACCTGATCCGGGCCCTGGGCCTGCGACCCGAGCCGGTGCCGGTGGACGACGACGGCCCGCTGCCCGGCGGCCTGGCGGACGCGCTGGCGGCAGGCAGCGGGGCGTTCCTGACCACCCTGCGGGCCCAGAACCCGACCGGGGCCGTGGCCACCCCGGCCCGCATCGAGCAGCTCCGCCTGGCCCTCTCCGGGCACCCCGAGGTGATGGTGGTCGAGGACGACCACGCCGGCCCGGTGGCCGGCGCTCCCGGGGTCACCCTGGCCGGCGACGGCCGGGCCCGCTGGGCGCACGTGCGCTCGGTCTCCAAATGGCTCGGGCCCGACCTGCGCCTGGCCGTGCTCACCGGCGACCCCGGCACCGTGGCCCGGGTGCAGGGCCGCCAGCTCGCCGGCACGGGCTGGGTCAGCCACCTGCTCCAGAGCCTGGCCGTCGCCATGTGGTCGGCCCCCGGCGGGGCGGCCCTGCTGGAGCGGGGGCGCGAGACCTACCGCCGGCGGCGGGAGGCGCTGGCGTCGGCCCTCCAGGCCAGGGGCATCGAGGCCCACGGCCGCTCGGGGATGAACCTGTGGGTGCCCGTGCCCGAGGAGGGTGTGGCCACCGGCCGGCTGCTCGACGCCGGGTGGGCCGTCCTGGCCGGCGAGCGCTTCCGGCTCCGCAGCCAGCCCGCGATCCGCGTTACCGTGTCAACCCTCGACGTCGCCGAGGCCGGCCGGCTCGCCGGTGACGTCGAGGCCGCCATGGCGCCCCGGCGCCGGACCCGGCTCGCCTGAGCAACTCGCCGGCCAGATGGGTGTCACACCGACGACGGGAACTGAGGGGTTAGGTACCGCTTCAGGGGTAAGACGAGGCTCTCTGACATTTGGTCTCGCCTGCCCGACCACCGGCCCCTAGGATCAACCAATTCACGCGGCGCTGGAGGATGCGATGACGCTACCAACGATCGACCAGGCCCGCTCCTGGCGGGGCCTGACCCTCGTAGCCACCGACGACGAGCCGGTGGGCAGGATCGAGGCCATCTATGTGGACCGGACGAGCCGGCAGCCGGAGTGGGCCCTGGTGAACACGGGCCTGTTCGGCAGCTCGCGCACGTTCGTGCCGCTGGCCGACGCCGCCCAGCGGGGCGACACCGTCCAGGTCCCCCACGAGACCTCGGTGGTCCGCGAGGCTCCCCGGCTGGAGCAGGACGCGGAGCTGTCCGAGGAGGACGAGGCCCGCCTCTACGCCCACTACGGCATCCAGTACACCACCGAGGAGTCGGCCAGCGGCCTGCCCGCCGGCGAGACCGCCTCGGCCGAGGGCGGCACCGCGCCCGCGTCCGACGCCACCAGCGAGCTGCCGCCCTCCTCCCGGCTCGAGGCCGACGCGCCGGCGGTGGCCGGGGTCGCCTCGGGAACGGGCCAGACGGCGACGCCGGCCGCCGGGACCTCCTGGTCCGGCGGGACCACCGGCCGGGCGGGGCCACCGGCACGTCCACCGGGGACGCCGACCGGACGGGCCGGGGCAGGCAGGCGGCCGCCGCCGGGTTCGGGGCGGTCGTCCTGGCCGCGGTCGCGGCCGGGCTGGCCGCGCTGCGCCGCCGCCGCCGCCGGCAGCCGCCGAGCATCGGCGAGCGGGTCGGCCAGGCCGGCCGCGAGGCCGCCGACGCCCTCGCCCAGGCGGCCGACGAGGTCCGCCGCCAGGCAGTGGCCGCCGCCGGCGGCGAGGGCGCCCGCAAGGCGGCCAAGGGCGGCAGGCGGGCCGCCCGCAGGACCGCCCGCAAGTCCGATCGCGCCGGTCGCGGGGCGGCCGACGCCGGCCGCAAGGCCGCTCAGGTCGCGGCCGCCACCGGCCTGGCCGCCGCCGCGACCACCGGACGGGCCAGCCGCAAGGCCGCCCGCACCGCCGCCCGCACGGCCGCCAAGGCCGGGCAGGGAGCGGCCGAGGGCGGCCGCAAGGCCACGAAGGCCGCCGCCACCGGCGCCACGGCCGCCGTCGCCGGTGGGCTGGCCGCCGCCGAGGGCGGCCGCCGGGCCGCGCGCAAGGCGGCCCGCAAGGCCGCCGCCGTCCCGCCGGCGGCTGCCGCCTCGGTCGAGTCCAAGCGCAAGGCCCGCAAGCGGGCGCGGACCCGCAAGAAGGCCGCCGCGGCGACCGCCGTGGCGGCCCGGTCGGTGGTCGCGGCCCCGGCGGCGGCCGGGCGCAAGGTGCAGAGGAACGTCGGCAAGCAGGCACGCAAGGTCACCCCCAGGCGACGGAGGTCGAAGATGAAGCTGGGCAAGCTCGGAATGGTCGTCGGTGGCGCGGTCGGCTACGTCCTCGGCGCCAAGGCTGGCCGGGAGCGCTACGAGCAGATCACCGCCAGCGCCCGCCAGCTGCTCGACAAGCCACAGGTGAAGAAGGTCATGGACAGCGTCCCGGGCGACCTCGGGGCCCGCGTCGAGCAGGTCGCCAACAAGGCCGCCGACAAGGTCCAGGAGGCCGGGGACAAGGTCGCCGCCAGCGGGCCGGCCACCTCCGGCACCAGCGGCTCCACCAGCGGCACGACCACGACGACCACCACCACGACCCCGGCGACCCCGGCGACCCCGTCCACCCCGAGCGCCTCGACCACCGCCACCACCACGCCGAGCGTGCCCACCACCGGCACAACGGCCACGGCCGCCGGTGCCGAGACCTCGGATGCCACCACCGAGAGCCGCACCACCACCACCCCCAAGCGCGCCGCCAGCGAGCGCAAGCCCAAGAGCAGCTGACGCGAAGGGAACCGCACGGAGCCGGCAGCGCTGCCGGCTCCGTGCGCTGGTGAAGCCCATGGGTAGCACAGAGCTGGAGATCGTCGAGCGCATCGACGTCGGGGCGCTCCTCAAGAGCATCGGCTCGCTCCAGGACCTCGAGCTGCGCAGGACCGGGCTCGGCCCATCCCTCCAGCAGGTCGTGGACGCGGCCAGGATGTTGTTCAAGGCCGAGGGAGCCGGCCTCATGCTGGTCGGCGAGGGCGAGGTGCTGCGCTGGGTCACCGCGACCGACCCGCGCGCCCAGACCCTCGAGGCCGCCCAGGAACGGCTGGGCGAGGGACCGTGCCTGGAGGCGTTCCACCAGGGGGTGGTGCAGCAGGTCACCGACAACGCCGTCGAGGAGCGCTGGCCCGATCTGGCCAAGGTGCTGCGCCATGACGGCGTCCACGCCGTGCTGAGCGTCCCGGTGGACGTGGCCCAGGGCACCGTCGGGACGCTCAACATCTACTCGAACGAGCCTCGCGAGTGGGACCACAGCGAGGTCAACGCGGCCGAGATCTACGGGCGGCTGGTCGGCGCCCTGCTGGGCAGCGCGCTCGCCGCCGAGCTCCAGGGGCAGCTGGTCGAACAGCTGCAGTGGGCCCTGGAGCACCGGATCATCGTCGAGCAGGCCAAGGGGGTGCTGATGGGACGCGAGGGTCTCTCCGCGGATGCCGCCTACCAGCGCATCCGATCGGTGGCTCGGTCCTCGCGCCGCCCCGTGGCCGAGGTCGCGCGCACCGTGGTCGCTGGCGGGCCGTGGGGTCGCCAGCGCAACCCCGACGACCCGCCAGCGCGACCCGGCTAGCGCCTCGCCTTGGCCCTGCTCGGCTCGGGCTGCTCCAGCTCCTCGCCGGCCTGGGACGCCTCGTTGGTGACCCTGGCCTCGCCGCCGGCCCGGGGCCGGTCGTCGTCAGGACTGGTGGACCCGGCCGACCGGGCTCGCTCCAGGCGGTCGCCGGCGCTGCTGGCCGCCTTGTCCACGCCGGCCTCGAGACCGCTGCGGAGCTTGCCGGCCAGTTGCTGGACCTCCGGGCGGTCGGCGACCTGGCGGGCCGCGTCGCGCAGCTGCTCGTAGCGCTCCCGGCCCGCCTTGGCGCCGAGGACGTACCCGGTGGCCAGCCCGACCGCCAGCTTGAGGTTGCCTGCCATCCTGGACCTCCGTCTGCGTGAGAGAGGACGTGGTGGGGCGAGGACGTGGTGGGGACGGCGCCCGCCGGCCGATCTCGGCCCCGAGGTTGCCGACCGCCTGCACGGGTGCCATGGCCGCGCCGCCGAGCAGCCGCCCGGCCGCGCGGACCCGTTGCCGCCGGCGCCGGCGCCGCCACGCTGCCGCGGGCACGGCCACAAGGCCGTCGAGCGCCCCGGCGAGCCCGCCGCGCCGTCGCCGCCCGGACCGCCCGGCCAGAGCGGCCGCCGCCCCCAGCGCCGACGCCACCCCGGCCGCGGACAGCACCCGCCTGGCCGGCGCCGAGGTCGCGACTCCGCGAGCCCGGCCAACGGTGGACGGCGCACGCCTGGCGCCCTCGCCCTGGTCGGCCGCCCTGTCGGGGACGCCGTAGTGGCGGTACAGCCGGGTCTCGTCCTGCTGGCTCAGCTCGCGACCGGAGGCCACCTCCGGCGCCTCGCGGACCGCCGACTTGGCCACCACGACCCGGACCCGGTCGTCGACCGCCCTGGCGTCGGTGAGGGGGATGAAGACCCGCCCCCGCTCCGGCATGGCCACCAGGGCCCATTCCGGCTGCCCGCTGTCCCGGTCCAGGTAGATGTGGGTGATCCTGCCGACGGTGTCGCCGTCGCGGTCGAGCACGCTCAGGCCGGGCCAGCTCCTGGCGGTGTCGTGGGACGGAAGGGTCATGGTCATCACCGCCCCCGATCGGGGTCGTCGATGTCGACCGCTTCCTTGCGGACCTCCTCGGAGATCTGCTCCTCGTCGGTCACGACCTCCTTGCCGACCCGGATGCGCTCCTTGGGCACGACCTGCTTGTCGACCACCGGCCGCTCCTCGTGCAGCTCGATGGTCTGCTCGTCCTCGCCGAGCTCGGCCCGGCCGCGCTCGGAGGCGGGGATCGGCTCGCGCTCCACGCGCAGCTCCTCCCGCTCCACCGGGACCGTCCGCTCGACCTGCTCGGTCTCGACGCGCTTGTGGACGCCGGCCCGGCCGCGCCTGGCCTGCTCGGTCCCGACCTCCAGCTCCTCCTCGGAGCGGACCAGGGTGTCGTCGTCATCGGAACGGTCCCGCCGGGCGGCGAGGTCGGCGACGGGTCCGGCGGCCGGCCGGGGACCGCTGTCGGCCACCGTGACCCGGCCCTCGGCGAGTCCCAGAAGCTCCTGGGCGGCGAGCACGAACTGGTTGGTGGCGAGGTCGCGGATGGTCTTGACACCGATGGCCTTGCGCAGCGCCTCGCTGCCGGCCTTGCCGAGCCCGCGCAGGGCATCGACCGGGGCGTCGGGCAGCTCGCTCGGCTTGGCGTCCTCGTACCTGCGGTCGAGGTGGTCCTTGGGATCGACCATGGTCATGGTCGGTCCTCCTTTCTGGGCGGGATGCGGCCACGCCGGCCAGGGCACGGCGAAGCCAGGGCAGATGGGGTCGAAGCTGAGGGTGCGGCGGTGGGCCGCGTCGGCACGGCGCAGGACGAGTGCGGTCCTGCTCGGCGGGCGGCAGCACGGCCGCCGTCATATGACTATGCGGCCGACGCCATCCCAAACCCCCGACAACCACCGGTTTATCGAACCGCCGGCGGGCGACTCATGAAACCATGCGCTTCGGAAGGAACGTCGAGGTCCGCCCGCTGGGCGGCGGCTTCGGCTGCCTGCTGATGATCCTGTTCTCGGTGGTCGCCTCGGTGCTGCTGACCGTGGTCGCCAACCTGCTCCTGAACTAGCCGGCGGCGGCCTGCTCCCCGGCGAGGGCGCGCTCGTAGGCACGCTCGTAGCCGGAGACCATCGCCTCGGCGGAGAACCGCTCCTCGACCCGTGACCGCAGGACGCGCGGGTCCAGGTCGCCGGCCCGGCCGACGGCCTCGGCCATCTCGTCGACCGACTCGACGATGAAGCCGGTCTCGCCGTCGGCCACCACCTCGGGCACCGAGCCGTTGCGC
>CALGFH010000037.1 GCA_937881255.1 uncultured Actinomycetes bacterium | reverse complement strand
CACGCTGCGGATCCGGGTCGAGTCGTGCGACCCGAGCAGCGACCACGAGGTCGCCGACGACCGCCACGGGGCCGCGCCGAGGAACGCCCGGATGGTGGCCACCACCGCCTCGGCGGGCAGGCGCGGCACGTCCAGCGGCAGCCCGCCGTAGGGAAGGCGCACCTCGGGATGGCGCAGCCAGGCCAAGACCGGCTGGGTGAAGCCGGCGTAGTTCATGGTGCCGTGCCAGCCGTCGCCGGCCAGGTCGCCGGTGGCGTCGTGGGCATGCTCGGCCAGCAGCAGCGTGTCTGGCCGCGTCTCGTCCATGGTCGCCCGCAGGGCCCTGGCCACCTCGGCGTTGAAGTCGTCGGTGGCGTGCCGGCCGGTCATGTTGGCCACGTCGACCCGCCAGCCGTCCAGGTCGAAGGGTGGCCGCAGCCAGCGCCCGGCGATCGAGTCTGGGCCCGCCAGCAGCCGGCGGCGCAGCTCGGCCGAGGAGAAGCGGAACTTGGGCAGGCTGGAGTGGCCCAGCCAGCTCTCGTAGGTGTTGTCCTGGGGGCCGGGGAAGTAGAAGAACTCACGCTCCGGCGAGCCGGCGTCCTCCAGCGCCCGGCGGAACCAGGGGTGGGTGTCGCCGCAGTGGTTGGTGGTCAGGTCGCCCAGCAGGTGCCAGCCCCGGGCGTGGACCTCCTGGGAGAGGCGGGCCAGGGCCTTGTCGCCGCCGAGCAGCGGGTCGACCTCCTCGAAGCTGGCGGCGTTGTAGCGGTGATTGGACGCGCCCGGGAAGAACGGCGTCAGGTAGAGGGCGTTGACGCCGAGCGCGGCCAGGTGGTCGAGGCGCTCGACGATGCCGTCGAGGTCCCCGCCATACAGCTGCCGCCCGCCGTCCCCGGGGGGGACGACCGGGTCGTCCCAGGCCGCGGGCCGGGCCCAGGCGGGCTGCGGCCGGCCGTCGGCCCTGGCCGAGCGGGCGAAGCGGTCAGGGAAGATCTGGTAGAAGATCGCGTCGCGAGCCCAGGCGGGCGGCGGCGGGGCGGCGGACAGCCGGAAGTCGCCGGCGTCGGTGACGTCGTGGGGGTGGACGCCGGTGCCGTTCAGCCACCGGTAGCCCCGCGGGCCGCCGCCCAGCAGGAAGCGGTAGCCGGTCAGCGGGTTGCGCACGGTGACCTCGAAGCGCCACCACGTCTCGGTGGCCGTCTCCCGGTCGACCTCGCCGGCCAGCATGTGCGGCTCGGCGTCCGGCGTCGTCCGGGCCCAGGCCCCGGTGACGCCGTCGTCCCGGGGCACGCGCAGGAACACCGGCACTGTCTCGCCGAGCGCCGGCGCGTCGTTGGCGACGTGCAGCGACGCGCCGTCGTGGTGCGGCTGGGAGAGCACGGACGGGACGGGCACGGTCAGCCCTTGACCGCCCCGGTGGTCAGCCCACCGACGATGAACCGCTGGAGGATCTGGAACAGCACCACCGTCGGGATGGCGGCCAGCACCGCCCCGGCCGCGAACACCCCGAAGTTGTTGTTGCGCTCGCCGGCGACCAGGCCGAACAGGCCGACGGCCAGGGTCTTGGACTCCGGATCGGTCAGGAAGACATTGGCGATCAGGAACTCGTTGACGTACCCGATGAACCCGAGCAGCCCGGTCACGGCCAGGATCGGGGTGATCAGGGGCAGGATGATCCCGAAGAAGATCTGGGCGTGGGTGGCCCCGTCGACCCGGGCCGACTCGTCCAGGTCCTTGGGGATGGTGTCCAGGAACCCCTTCATCAGCCAGGTGTTCACCCCCAAGGCCCCGCCCAGGTAGAGGATGATCAGCGACCACGGGGTGTTGAAGCCGATCCTCGGGTAGTAGTCGGTGATCGTGGTGAACATCAGGTACAGGGTCACGATGGCCAGGAACTGCGGGAACATCTGGATCAGGAGCAGGCCGAGCAGCCCAAGGCGCCTGCCCCTGAAGCGGAAGCGCGAGTAGGCGTATGCGGCGCAGGCCGAGATGAACATCGACAGCGTCCCGGCGACCAGGGCGATCAGCATGGTGTTCCAGTACCAGGCGACGTACTCGGTGGTGTCGAACAGCTTGCTGAAGTTCTCGAGGCTGGCCCCGTTCGGGATCAGCTGGGCGGTGCTCAGGGTCCCGATCGGGTTGATCGCGGCCGAGAACAGGAACAGGATCGGGAAGAGCCCGAAGAACAGCGCGACCCAGGCGATCAGGTGCCGCCAGCCGACCTGCCTCCACCATCCTCCCTTGGCGCTGCCCAGGCGGACGACGGCTTCCTTCTGGTCCTCGGCGGTGATGGTGCCGGTACGGATGGGGATGGGCTCCGACGTCTCCGAGGGCGGGATGAGCTCCGACATCAGTTGACCTCCTCCAGCGCCCGCGTGCGGCGGAAGCCGATGATGGAGAACACGGCGACGATGAGGAAGATGAACACCGAGACGGCGGCCGCGAACCCGTACTGGGCGCCCTGGGCGCCGAAGGCCAGGCGGTAGGTGTAGGTGATGAGCAGGTCGGTGGCCCCGATCTGGGGATTGTCGGGCGGGAACGGCCCACCCTCGCTGACCATGTAGATGGCGTTGAAGTTGTTGAAGTTGAAGGCGAACGAGGCGATCATCAGCGGCGCCAGCGCGACCAGGAGCAGCGGGAAGATGATCGTGCGGAAGGCGTAGACGGGCTTGGCCCCGTCGACCGAGGCCGCCTCCTTGAGGTCGCCGGGGATCGACTGGAGCGCCCCCGTGGCAACCAGGAACATGTACGGGTAGCCCATCCAGAGCTGGACCAGCAGCACCGCGATCATCGCCGTCACCGGCTTGCCGAACCAGTTGACCTCGGTGCCGAACATCCGGTTGATGAGGCCGAAGTCGGTATTGAACATGTCCCGCCAGAGCAGGAGCATGGCGAACGCCGGCATGGCGTAGGGCAGGATCAGCAGCGACCGGTAGATCCGCTGGCCCTTGAGGCGCTCGTGGTTGAGCACGACCGCCACCAGGAGCCCGAGCGCGAAGGTCCCCGCGACGGTCAGGGCGGCGAAGGCGAGGTTCCAGACCAGCGTGCGGAAGAAGTACTTGGCGATCAGGGGGTCGGTGACCACGTCCGCGAAGTTGCGCAGGCCGACGTTGACCTGCCAGCCCTGAGCCAGGTTCTCGCCCTGGTCGTCGACGAAGAGGCCATCGGTCTCGTCGGCTGTCCACGTCTGGCCGGTCTCGGCGTCCTTGATGCAGTCGCAGGCCTCGTCGTAGGCCCGCTGGGGGGCGCCTTCAAAGGCGCGGGTCAGGCCGGCGGCGACGATCGCCCCGTTCTCGGTGGGCACGCTGAAGTCGGCCAGGTCCTCCTCACGGGCCCCGGCCGCGCCGATGGTGAGGATCGTGTAGCCGGGCGCCTCGGTGACGTTGCCCAGCGGCGAGAGCTGGACGCCCTCGGGCGGCAGCGGCTCCAGGCCGTCGCTGGTGCCGACCTGGGACTGCTTGGTCTCGAAGTCGGTCAGCAGGAAGACGATGTCCCCGGTGATGGGGTCGCCCTCGGTGGCCACCGCCAGCCGGTAGTCGGTCGACCCCTCGACCTTGGTGATCGAGGCGCCCTCGATCGCCTGGATGGCGTCCTCCTTGCTGCCCCGGTGGGCGTCCCCGAAGTTCGTGAACGCCGTGCTCATGGTGTAGAGCACCGGGAAGACCTGGAACGCCAGGAGGAACAACGTCCCGGGGATCAGGTACTTGGCCGGGATCCGGCGGGGCGAGAGATAGACCCAGAAGATCACGGCGGTGACCAGGACGAGCAGGGCCAGGCCGAGCCACTGCTGCTGCTCGATCAGGGGGAAGGCGCCGAAGATGGCGATGGCCAGGACCAGGCCGAGCAGCGCGATCTTGACGAGCATGCCGGTCGTGGTGGTGCTTCCCGGCCGGCCGCGCGGGCCGGGCGGCTGGGCGCCGGCGCGCGAAGGGGCGCCGGGTTCGACGGGTGCCTGGGTTTGAGCCACGTCGGCCTCCCTGCTCAGGGTGAGGGGGCAGCCGGGCCGGCCGGCCAGCAGCCGGCCCGGCGTGCCTGCCTACTTGATCTGTCCTTCGATCGCCTTGGCCGCCGCGGCCACCGTCGAGCCTGGTGGCGCGCCGCCGACCGTCGCCGACTGGGCCTTGCCGAGCGGGTCCCACACGGTCGCCATCTCCGGGATGGCCGGCATGATGTCGCCGTTCTTGCCGGCGTCCAGGATCTTGGCCATGTCGGGGTCGGTCTTGCTGACCTCCTCGAAGGCCGCCTTCAGGGGCGGCGGCCGGCGGTCGGCCTTGTAGAGGGCGACGGCCACCTCGGGCTGGATGAAGTAGTTGGTGGCGAACTCCTGGGCCAGCGACTTGAACCGGCCCTGGCTGGCCACGTACATGGCCTGCACGCCCACGAACGGCCGGGCCTCCTTGCCGCCCTGGAAGCCGGGGATGGGGGTGATCTCGTAGGGGACGCCGCTCTTCTCGACGTCGGGGATCTGCCAGGGCCCCGACAGCAGGAAGGCGGTCTTCTTGCCGGTGAAGATGCTGGTCACGTTGTCGGGGCTGATCGAGCGCTTGAGGGCCCCTTCGCCCTTCTCGCCCAGCTCGCCGATCCTCTCGAAGGCCCTGGCCGCCTCGGGCTTGGAGAGGCCGAGGTCCTTGGGGTCGTAGTCGCCTTCGGCGCCCTTGCCGAACAGGTAGCCGCCGGCCGAGGTGTAGATCGGGTACATGTGATAGGCGTCGCCGTTGGGCCCGACCGGCAGGGCCATGATCTCGCTCACCTTGCCGGCCGCCTTGAGCTCCTTGCCCTTGGCCACCAGCTCCTCGAGGGTCCTGGGGGCCTGGGGGGCCAGGTCGGTGTTGCGGAACAGGACCACGTTCTCGATCGCGTACGGGATGCCGTAGATCTGGCCGTTGTAGGTCACGCCCTGGAGGGCCAGCTCGTTGAAGGCGGCCCTGGTGTCGTCGGTGAGCTGCAGGGGGTCGACGGTGCCGTTCTGGACCAGGTTGCCGATCCAGTCGTGGGCCCCCATGACCAGGTCGGGGCCCTTGCCGGCCTGGGCGGCGGTGACGTACACCGTCTGGAGGTCCTTGGAGACGGCCTGGACGTTGACCTGGACGTCGTTGAGCTCGCCCCACTTGGTGGCGGACTCCTTGATCGCCCGGGAGTACTTGTCGTCGGCCCAGATGGTGAGGGAGACGCCCTCCGAGCCGCTGTCCGATGCCCCGCCGCCGCTGCCGCAGCCGGCCAGGAGCACCATCAGCCCAGCCATCAGCAGGGCCAGAGTGGTTCGACGCACGCGCATGTGTGCTCCTCGAACTGTCCGCGCCGAAAGGATGTCCTGGACCCGACCTCCTTCGCCCACCGGAGAGCTTGAACGTTCAAGCACTCACGCGAAAAGGGTTATCACGGTCGTCACCCTGCGTCAAGAGTTCCCTATGTCGGCTTCGGCGGGACGAGCGATACCCAGCTAGGTGATCAGGTAACCTGGCCGGAGCGCCTTCATGGCCGGAGGTCAACGTGGCTGGGAAGCAGGCCGAGGATCGGGAACCGACCCAAGCTGGCAAGGCCCGCAGCGACATCAACGACGTGGCCAGGATGGCCCGGGTCTCGCGCCAGACCGTCTCCAACGTGCTCAACAACCGGACGGGCTACTCCGAGGAGACCCGCGCCCGCGTCCTGGTCGCCATCGAGGCCCTCGACTACCAGCCCCACCGGGCCGCCCGCAGCCTCCGCTCCCAGCGGACCATGCAGCTCGGCTACCACATGCCGGGCGAGCAGCTGGCCGCCGACAACGCCTTCGTCCTCGGGTTCATCCAGGCGCTGGTCCGGGCGGCCGCCGACCACGGCCACCACGTGCTGGTCTTCACCGACCAGGGCGACGAGCTCGAGGTGTTCCGCGAGCTGGTGGCCATCCGCGGGGTCGACGGGTTCATCCTGTCCGGGTCGCGGGGCGACGACCCGCGGGCCCGCTACCTCCACCAGGCCGGGGTGCCGTTCGCCCTGTTCGGCCGCACCGCCCCCAGCCTGCCCCAGTCCTGGGTCGACATCGACAGCGTGGCCGGGGCCAGCTCGGCCGTCGACTACCTGGTCGGCAAGGGCCACGAGAGCTTCGCCTACGTCGGCTACGACGCCAAGCCCTGGGACGTGGAGCGGCTCGAGGGGTTCCGCAAGGGCCTGGCCGACCACGGGATCCGGGTCGGGGAGCGCTCCATCATCCTCGGCGACACCCTGGACGCGGTCCACGGCGACGTGCTCCGGCTGCTCGGCCGCAAGCGCCGCCCCACGGCCATCGTCAGCGGCAGCGACGTGCTGGCCGCGGTGGCCGTGAACGCGGCCAAGTCCCTCGGGCTGCGCATCGGCCAGGACGTGGCCGTGACCGGCTTCGACGGCGGCTTCGTCCAGCAGATGACCGAGCCGGTGCTGACCAGCGTGCGCATCCCCGTCGACCGCATCGCGGCCGAGCTGATCGCCTGCTGCCTGCGCGAGATCGACGAGGGCACGGTCCAGTCCGCCGGCATCCTGATCCCCACCGAGATCGCCCCCGGCGGCAGTGCCTGACCCGGTGCGGGTCGTCTCGCTGCTGCCCTCGGCGACCGAGATCGTCTGCGCCCCGAGCACCTAGAGCGCTACCGCGGGGCCGCCCGCCGGGTCGACGCCGCCCTCGGCGTCCACCGATTGGGCACCTGACCCGGCCGGCCTAGCTGCCCCGGTAGGTGCTGTAGCCGTAGGGGCTGAGCAGCAGGGGGACGTGGTGGTGGGCCCCGGGGTCCTCGATCTGGCAGACCACGCTGACCTCGGGGTAGAAGCCGGCCACCCCCTGGGCCTGGAACCACTCGCCGGTCGCGAAAGTCAGCCGGTGGGTGCCGGCCGCCAGGTCCCCGGCGAGCAGGCCGGGCACCCGGCCGTCGTCGTCGGTGACCCCGCCGCCGACGCCGCGCCAGCCGTCGCCGTCCCGCAGCTCGACGGTGACCTGGACCCCGGCCGCCGGCCGCCCCCTGGCCGTGTCCAGCACGTGGGTGGAGAGCGTCATGTCCCCATCAGCTTCTCGATCCGCAGCCGGGTGATGCGGCGGTGCTCGCCGGCCGCGACCCGCAGCTCGGTGGCCGGGTCGTTGCCCAGCCGGGCCTCGAGCTGGGCCAGGATCTCGTCGGCCGAGCGGCCGGCGGCGGCGATCAGGAACACGTGGCCGAAGCGGGCCTCGTAGGCGGCGTTGCCGCGGGCCAGGGCCTCCTGGACGTCCTGGCCGGCCCCGCCGACGCCCGACTGCTCCTGCCGGGACCACGCCGCCGAGCGGCCCCCGCCCTCGCCGATGCGCGGGTGGGCGGCGAACGCCTCCAGCCAGTCCTCGGGGCCGAGCGCCATCCAGACCTCGTCGGCCGCCTTCTGCAGGCCGGCCAGGTCGGCGTACGGGCGGCCGGCGGCCACCTGCTCGGCCCAGCGCCGCGAGTGGCAGACGGCCAGCAGCTCGGCGGCCGCCTCCTCCTGGGGCAGCCCGTTCCACCGGTCCAGCCCGCTCACCTCGCCCCCTCCGGCCACAGCCGGCGGGCCCGGCGGGCCAGGTCCCGGCGCAGCGCGTCCATGTCGGCTGGTCACCTCTTCTCCGGCGGGGACCGTAGCATGCCCCTCGCCTCAGCCTCTGCCAGACCGCCTGGCGAACTGGTCGACGGCGGCCCGGTCCAGGCCGGTGTGGCCGGTGACCTCGGCCTCGGTCAGGGCCCCGCAGTCCAGGCCGCGGGCCAGGAACCCGGCCAGGGCGGCGGCGGTGGGGGCGTGGTCGGCGAGGGCGGCCAGGGCACGGCCGCCCCAGTCGGCGGTCAGGCCGGGGGTCATCTGGTCGGCCGGGACGTACACGGTGTGCACCGGCTGCCTGGTCCCGGGGTCGCCCGGGTAGCGGGCGGCCA